>JBDTMD010000427.1:0-2815 GCA_039934435.1 Burkholderiales bacterium | reverse complement strand
GGCGCCGGCGCCGGCATGCGCGCCGCGCTCGCCTTCCGCGAGGCCGACTACGTGATCGGCCTCGCGGCGGTGCTGCGCCCGGAAAAGAACCCGGTGCAGCTGGTGGACGCCATCGCGCGATTGCGCGCCCAGGGCATCCCCGCCCGGGCGCTGATCATCGGCGACGGGCCGATGCGCGCCGCGATCGAGGCGCGGGCGCGCGCGCTCGGCGTCGGCGATGACGTGGTGATCTGCGGCTTTCAGCACGACGTGCGGCCGTACATCGCGGCATGCGACGCCATGGCGCTGTGCAGCTGGACCGAGGCGTTCTCGCTGGCGGCACTCGAGGCCATGGCGCTGGGCAAGCCGGTGGTGCATAGCGACGTCGGCGGCGCTGCCGAGATGATCCTTCCCGGGCGCAACGGCTACCTCTATCCCGCCGGCGACACCGGGGCCCTGGTCGCCAAGCTGGCCTTGCTGGCGGAGCATGCCGTGGCGCGGAGCATGGGCGTAAACGCCCGCAAGGTGGTGCAAATGCACTTTTCCGAGAAGACCATGGTGGACCGGTACGAGCAGACGCTCCTGGCGCTGTGCCGGAAACCCTCGCGGCGGCAGGCGGCGGCTACCGGCTGACGGTCCGTCCGGACCATGGCGCGCCCGCCGTCGCCACACAGTGGGACGGCGTCATGGGGCATGCCGATCTATGCAGCGCTGCGCGAGCGACTTCTCGCCGAGCCCGCCACCTGGCTGGTGACGGGCGCGGCTGGCTTCATCGGCTCCAACCTGCTCGAACACCTGCTCAACCTGAATCAGCAGGTGATCGGCCTCGACAACTTCGCCACCGGCAAACGGGACAATCTCGCGCAGGTCGAAATCGCCGTCGGGCCGGGCCGGTGGAAGAATTTCCACCTCATCGAAGGCGACGTCCGCTCCCTCGGCGATTGCCGCGCGGCATGCGACGCGGCGCGCTACGTGCTGCACCACGCGGCGCAGGCGCCATGAATAGGTGCAAGGTCGTCGTGCTGGGCCCCTCTCTGGAGGCCATCAGCGGCGTATCCACGCACGTGCGCATGCTCCTCGCCTCCGCATTGGGGCGGGAGTTCGACCTGATGCACTTCCGGGTCGGAAGCGAGGGACACCGCGAGAATGCGCTGCAGAAGCTGGCGCGCTTCGCCTTCAGCCCCGTGCAGTTCGCGTTGTACCTGCTGCGAACCGGTGCCCAGATCGTTCATCTCAATGTCTCGCTCGACCCGAAAAGTTATTGGCGTGACCTGTCCTACTTGAGCGTCGCCAAGCTTCTCGGCCGGCACGTCGTCAATCAAATCCATGGTGGCGCGATGCCGCAGACGTTTTTCCGGAACAATGCGCTGCTCACCTGGATCCTGCGACGCTTTCTGCTTTCCAGCAACGTGGTTGCGGTGCTCTCGTCGGCCGAGCTGCGCGCTTACCGGGCGTTCGATCCGCGCATCAACGTTCATCTGGTCCCCAATGCCATTGACACCGCGGAGCTCGCCGGCCAGACACGCGGCTACAACACGGGCGGACCCCTCAAGCTGGTGTATGTCGGGCGGCTGATCCGCACCAAGGGGCTGTTCGAAGTCATCGAGGCTCTGGGAACGCTGAAGCGCGCGGGGCGCAAGTTCACCCTCTCGGTGGCGGGCGAGGGCGCCGACCGCGGCGAACTGATGGCGGCAACGAGAAAGGCCGGCCTGGATGACCGCGTGCAGTTTCTGGGCGGCTTGTTCGCGGCCGGGAAATGCCGGCTCTGGCTCGATTCAGACCTGTTCGTTTTTCCGACCTACCACCAGGAAGGACTTCCGTATTCCCTGCTGGAGGCAATGGCCGCCGGCTGCGTCCCGATCACGACGCGGGTCGCCGCGATGCCCGATGTGATGCGCGACGGGGAGCACGGCCTGTTCGTGCCAGTGAAAGATGCACAGGCGCTGGCGCGGGCCGTGGCCGCAGTCGACGACGACCGCGCGGGCCTGATGCGCATGGCCGAGGCGGCCCGGCGGCGCGTACTGGAGCGGTATTCGGTGGCGCGGCTGGCGGACGATTTCCGCACGCTGTACGACGGCTGCCTCGCCTGAGGAATCCGGGACCGACACTATGACCAGGCATGAACCGGCAGAACCCGGCGGACTCGATCTGACCGCGGCGGTCAGCGGACCCCGGCAATGGCTCAGGTGGCGCATCAACCGCCTGCTGCGCGCGCTGGCCGCCGATGCGCAGAGCGTCGGCTTGGTCTTCAGCGCGCAGTCAGTGCCGCCCGCCGATCTCACTGCCAGGCCGAAGTTCTGGATCAATGGCGGAGCGAAGGTGGATGCCTCGCTGTACACGGCGGCTGCCGACCGCGTCGCCGCGGGCCGGCTGTATGCGGGACTTCTCGATGCAAGACTCACCAAGGTGCTGCGCCGATCCTGATCGCGCAGCCACAAGGGACCAGCATGTGCGGCATCGCAGGATGGATTGCAAAAGCGGAAAGCGGGCCCGGGCCGGACACGCTGCGCTCGATGCTGCGCGCGATCGCCCATCGCGGGCCGGACGGCGAGGGCATGCGGCAGTTTCGCAGCCCGGGCACGGGCCACGACGTGTTCCTCGGCCATCGGCGACTCGCGATCATTGACCCGGACGGCGCGCGCCAGCCCATGTGCGACGACGCCGCGGGGTTGGCGCTCAGCTTCAACGGCGAAATCTACAATTTCCGCGAGCGGCGCGCGCAGCTCTCCCGGCTCGGCTACGCCTTCACGCGAGATTCCGATACCGAAGTCCTGCTGCGCGCCTACCAGCACTGGGGCTGCGCGGTGGTCGAGCATTTGCGCGGGATGTTCGCCTT
>JBDTMD010000426.1:0-2819 GCA_039934435.1 Burkholderiales bacterium | reverse complement strand
GGATCCTCGCGCATCAGCAGCCGCGGCAGCATCTCCACTTGCGTCACCTGCGAGCAGAGGCGCTGGAACGCCTGCGCCAGCTCGCTGCCGATCGGCCCGCCGCCGAGCACCACCAGGCGCGCGGGGAGCTCGCGCAGCTCCCACACCGTGTCGCTGGTGTAGTAGCCGGTCTTGTCGATGCCCGGGATCGGCGGCACGAACGGACGAGCGCCGGCGGCGATGACGATCGAGCGCGTGGTCAGCACTTTCGTCGAGCCATCATCGCATTTGATTTCCACGATCCAGGGGGAAGCGATTTTTGCTTCCCCCTGGACGCATTCAACGCCCAAACTTTCGAAGCGTTCAGTCGAATCGTGGGGTTCTATCGTCCGGATCACCCGCTGCACCCGCTCCATCACCTGGGCGAAATCGAATTCGGCGTTGGCATTTTTCAGCCCGTATTCCTTGGCGCGGCGGATGGTGGAGAGGACGCGCGCGGTCTTGATCAGCGCCTTGGACGGCACGCAACCGGTGTTCAGGCAGTCGCCGCCCATCTTGTGCTTCTCCACCAGCGTCACCTTGGCCTTCACCGCCGCGGCGATCAGCGCGCTCACCAGGCCCGAGGAGCCGGCGCCGATCACCACCATGTTGCGGTCGAACTGGCGCGGCTTCTGCCCGGCCCACGGCGCGTAGACGCGGCGCGCCTTGATCGCGTCCAGCAACTTCTTCGCCACCAGAGGAAACAGGCCGAGCGCAGTGAAGGCGGCGACCAGTCCCGCCGACAGGCGGAACTCGCCGAGCTGCGTGCCCGCGTACACGTACACCAGGGTGCCGGCCAGCATCCCGGCCTGGCTGGCCCAGTAGAAGGTCCAGGTCCGGATCGAGGTAAGCCCCATCGCCAGATTGATGACGAAAAACGGGAACACGGGCACCAGGCGCAGCGCGAACAGGTAGAACGCGCCCTCCTTCGCCACGCCGTCGTTGACCCGCTTCAGCTTGTCGCCGAAGCGCCCCTGCACCCAGTCGCGCAGCAGGAACCGCGAAGCGAGGAAGGCGAGCGTGGCGCCGATCGAAGACGCGAACGATACGATCAGCGTCCCCCACACGAGCCCGAAGACGGCGCCGCCGAACAGCGTCAGCACGGCCGCGCCGGGCAGCGACAGGCCCGTCACGGCGACGTAGACCAGGAAGTAGCCGAGCGCGGTCTGCCAGGGATGCGACAGGAAGTAGCGTTGCGCGGCGTCCTGTTGCGCGCGCAGCTGCTCGAGCGTCAGGTAACGCTGGCCGCCGAGGGCGAAGAACGCCCCCACCAGCACGACGATGACGGCAAGGACGACGAAGCGGGAACGATTCACGCGGAATTGGTCGCAGCGGACACCGCGCGGCTTACATCAGCCCTTGTGCTTTCTGCCCACGCTCGTCGAGCAGCTGCATCAGCCGGTCGCTGGTGGCGCGCAGGCGCTGCGACAGCATCAGCACCAGCTCCATCAGGATCTTGGCGCCGAGCATCGGCTGCTCGACGATGATGCGCGCCAGGCTTTCGCGGTCGAGCACCGCCACCAGCGCCGCTTCCGCGGCGACGCACGTGGCGAAGCGCGCCTCGCCGTCGATCATCGACATCTCGCCCAGGGTGCGGCCCGGCTCGACGACCGCAATAACCTGCGGTGTGTTGAAGCGATCGAGCTTGTGCACTTCGATGCGGCCCTCGATCACCATCAGCATGAAATCGCCGCCGTCGCCCTCGCGGATGATCTCGGCGCCGGCCGGGGCGCGATACACATCCATGAAGTGCGACAGCATCTGCACCTCGTCGGGCGTGAAATTCTCGAGCAGCGCGCACTGCGGGATGAGCGCGTGCAGCTGGTGGGCGAAGCGCGCGGCGTCGCCCAGGTTTTCGAGATGCGCGAGCTGCTGCGGTCGTCCGGTCATTGGGGGTCGGGGCATTCTAGCCGATGAGGAAAAACACGGTCGCCACCCAGCCGAGCGCCGCGACCGCGAGCATCGGATCGCGCAGCAGCTCCTGCGCCGGGTCGCCACCGCCGCCGCGATAATGCAGGCGAAACAGGTACCGGAAGGTGCCGAGCAGCACCCACGGCAGCGTCCAGATCAGGTAGCCGGTGCCGTGCAGCGCGATCGTGCTTTCGGCCAGCGTATACGCGGCGTAGCTCAGCACCATGCCGAAGGCGCAGGCGTACACCGCCTGGTCGAGGAACGCGAGGCTGTAGGCGTCGAGCACGGCACGATGCTGGCCCGCGTCGTCGGCCAGGCGATCGAGCTCGGCGCGGCGCTTGGCGAAACCCAGAAACAGCGTCAGCAGGAAGCCGCCGACGAGCAGCCAGCGCGACGGCTCGATGCCGATGCCCCAGGTGCCGGCGAGCAGCCGCAGCATGAACCCCGCAGCGATGATGAACACGTCGAGCACCGGCACGTGCTTCAGGCCCAGGCTGTAGGCCGCATTGAGGACGATATAGGCGAGGACCACGGCCGCGACCCGCCAGCCGGCCCAGACGGCGAGCGCGAGCGCGGCGGCCGCCACGAGCGCCGCGATTGCCTGCGCGGCGCGCGGCGAGATCGCGCCGCGCGCCACCGGGCGTGCGCGCTTCTCCGGGTGCTCGCGGTCGCGCGCGGCGTCGCGCGCGTCATTGAACGCGTACACCGCGCTCGAGGCGAGGCAGAAGGCGAGTGTCGCGGCAAGTGCCGCGGCGACCAGCGTTGGCTCGCCCCAGGCGTGGCCGAACAGGAGCCCCGCCAGCACGAAACCATTCTTTACCCAGTGATGCGGGCGCAGCAGCTGCAGGACATCGCGCGCCCTCACTCGAAGCCGTAGCGCTCGAAGAAAT
>JBDTMD010000425.1:0-2822 GCA_039934435.1 Burkholderiales bacterium | reverse complement strand
CCTTCATGATGTTCGGCAGCGTGACGTAGCGCGGCTCGTTCAGGCGCAGGTCGGTGGTGACCACCGCCGGCAGCTTGATGGAAATGGTATCCAGGCCGCCATCCACCTCGCGCGTCACCTCGGCCTTGCCGCCGGCGATCTTCAGCTTCGAGGCGAAGGTCGCCTGCGGCCAGCCGAGCAGCGCGGCGAGCATCTGCCCGGTCTGGTTGCAATCGTCGTCGATCGCCTGCTTGCCCAGGATCACGAGCTCGGGCTTCTCGTTCTCGCACACCGCCTTGAGCAGCTTCGCGACCGCCAGCGGCTGCAGCTCGCCTTCGGCCAGCACCAGGATCGCGCGGTCGGCGCCGATGGCGAGCGCCGTGCGCAGCGTCTCCTGGCACGCCTGCGGGCCGCAGGACACAGCGACGATCTCCTTGATGGTGCCGGCTTCCTTCAGCCGCACCGCCTCCTCGACCGCGATCTCGTCGAACGGATTCATCGACATCTTGACGTTGGCAGTCTCGACGCCGCTGCCGTCGGCCTTGACGCGCACCTTGACGTTGTAGTCGATCACGCGCTTGACGCTGACCAGGACTTTCATTGCTGCGCACCCGCGTAGAAGTGACGGGTCAATTATATCGGTCATGCGCTAGGCGCGGTCGGCCAGCGCCCTCACCGCCTGCGTGAAGCAGGCCATCGGCGCGCGCACGATGCCGGCGCCGATCTGGCCGATGCCCGCATGCCGGTGGGCAATGCCGGTGGTGAGCAGCGGCCGGATGCCGTTGTCGACGACTTTGCGCACGTCGATGCCGGCCGGCGCGCCGGCAAAATCCAGGTTCGGCAGCGCCATGTCCGGGTTGCGCGTCCAGGCGATCTCCTGCATCTCGCGAGAAATCGCGATCGCTCCGGCCACGGTGCCACCCACCAGTTGCACCAGGGCGGGCGCGGCGGCGAGCGACTGGCCGCCATAACCCGCGGTCTCGCAGATGGCGCTGTCGCCGAGATCCGGATTCGCGTCGCCCTGCGCAAACCCCGCGAAGAACAGGCCGACCGGAATGTCCGAGGGCGCCTCGAACCAGCGCGCGCCGAGGCCGCTCACGCGGATCGCGCTGGTGACGCCGTTGCGCGCGATCGCGGTGACGATCGACGAGCGCTCGACGCCATGCGCCGCGTCCATGATCGATTTCGCGGCCACCATCGACAGGTTGAGGAAAAACTGCGAGGTGCCGGCGATGAAATCCAGCACTTCGCGGCTGCGCGCGCGATCGAAGGCGCTGCCGACGAGCGCGCCGCCGATCGCCATGTGGAACAGGGCGCTGGCCGCGGCATTGCGGCTGTGCACTTCGTCGCCCATCAGCAGCGCCTGCGACTGGATCGCGCGCAGGTCGACGCCGCCTTCGAGCACGGCGAGCGCCGCCTTCAGCGCCGGCGCTACGGTCGATGCGAGCCAGCGCAGCCGCCCAATCACCTGCGGTCCGAAGGCGCCGAAGCGCAGCACCCGGCCGACGCCTTCGCTAAGGTTGGTATAGGCCATACCGCCATGCGTGGTGTCGCGCACCACGAACAGCGGCATCGACGGCGAAAGCGTTCCGGACATCGGGCCCACCGCGCCGAGGTCGTGGTTCGGCACGAATCGCACCTCGCCCGCCGCGAGGCGCGCACGCGCCTCCGCCTCGTCGCGCGCCCAGCCTTCGTACAGCATGGCGCCAATCAGGGTGCCCTTCATCGGGTCGCACATCGCGTTCCAGGGCAGTGGTGCGCCGGCATGGGTCAGCATCTTGGCGCCGCGCGCCCAGTGCTGCGGCCAGACCTCGTCGGCGCGCAGCGCTACGTCGACGAGGCGCGGCCGGGCAGCGAGCATGCGCGCGACCGCGGCATCGTTGGCCGCATTGGTACGTGTATCGCCCGCCAGCTGCGCCAACGCGCGCGCCAGCGCCGGGTCGCCGTCGCCGGGCGGGCGCCAGTCGACGAGCGTGACCGCCGCGCCGGCGTGGCGCGGGCCAACCCCCAGCGACTCGAGGCCGAGATTAAGGATCGCGAGCGTGCGGCCGAGCAGCGCGCGCTTCATGCCGCGCCCCGTCCGCTCAGCGGAAGATCACGTGCGGCAGCCAGGTCGCCAGCGCCGGGAAGTAGGAAAGTATGACGAGCATCATCAGCTGCATGATGACGAAAGGAATGACGCCGCGATAGATATGCATGGTCGTGACCTCCGGCGGCGCCACGCTGCGCAGGTAGAACAGCGCGTAGCCGAGCGGCGGGGTGAGGAACGAGGTTTGCAGGTTGACCGCGATCATGATGCCCAGCCAGATCGGATCGAAACCGAACTTGAGCAGCACTGGCCCGACGATCGGGACGACGATGAACAGGATCTCGATGGTGTCGAGGAAAAATCCCATCACGAACATCAGAGCCATGACGACGACCATCGCGCCGATCGCGCCGCCGGGCATGCCTGAGAGAAACTCGTGCACCATGTCGTCGCCGCCGAGCCCGCGGAACACCAGCGAAAACAGTTGCGCGCCGATGATGATGGCGAAGATCATTGAGCTCAGCCGCGCCGTGGTGCGCATCACCGGCACCAGCATGGCGTTGCGGAATACGCGCACCAGGGCGACCAGCAGCCCCCAGAGGATGCCCGCGCACATGAGAACGGCGCACGCGCTCGCCACGTATTCGAAAGTCGTGATGTGGGTGCGCGTCACGCGCATGTCGACGAAGCTGGTGAGCGCGATGACGCCGACCAGGCTCGCCGCTGCCGTGTACACCGGTAATGGCCTGCCTTCGGCGAGGCGGTGTCCGGCGAGCAGCGTGGCGCCGATCGCGCCCACGCCCGCGGCCTCGGT
>JBDTMD010000424.1:0-2824 GCA_039934435.1 Burkholderiales bacterium | reverse complement strand
CTGCGCCAGCCCGTGGGCCATGCCGTGCTCGGAGCTGCCGAGCAGGCCGAGGTCGCCGCGCAGCATGCCCAGGCCGTAGGACAGGAAGTAGGCGACCGCGTGCATCTGGCGCGCGCCGTATGCGCGCACTCGGCGTGCATCGATCAGCAACTGCGCCGCGGCGCCCAGCGCCTCGGCATCCAGTTCCTGCAGAGCGCCGGCGATATTTGCCGATTCGTCCGCCGCGATGCGTTCGGCGATCGAGCGCGCCGGCGCCGACTTGCCGCCGCCGCGCAGCAGGCGGCGCGCCTGCTCGCTGTAGAAGTGCTGCTGGTCGGCGACGTGCTGCCGAAAGACATCCTGGAACTCGTTGAAGCCGCTGTAGCCAAGCTTTTTCGACAGGCGGGTGAGGGTGGAGGCATTGACCCCGGCTGACTCGGCCACTTCCGAGATCGAGCAGATCGCGGTCTGACCGGGCGATTCGACGATGCCGGCAAGCGCCTTGGCGGCGCGCACGCCGAGCTTGAGCTGCGCTTTGCGCGACTGGATGTCGGCGACGAGGCTGCGCAGCTGCGCAAGGGACTCGGGCGGCGTCTGCTTCATTGCGTCTTGCGTACTCCTCCTGATTTCAGGCAACAAGGGTATACGAGACAGCCAAGCGTTGCAAATAAATTTGCGTACGCAGTGGCGATGCAATTTTATTTGCGGATCCAGCCACCCGCCGATGCCGCGGGTCGTTGTGGACCTGCGCCAGATCGATCTCAAAATCGGTGCCCAAACGCACTGTCGGCGGAGCCACCCTTGTCTAGGGTGGAGTCATGAGAAGGAACGTATTCACAGCGCTCATCGGCCGCCCGTCCGGCGGCGGGTCCCGCTTGTCGCGTTCCGGCCTCAGACCCTGTCGCGAGCGGGATTCCTTCCTCGTCGCGTTCCTCCATGCGCGCGATGCTGGGGGCGCAGGAGGTGGCATATGAACGCGCTACAGCACAGTACCGAGTTCATCCGGCTGGAATCCGATCTGGCCGCGCGTCTGGGTTCGCTGTTCCGGCGCTGCCCGGCGCTGCACGGCTTTTCAGTGCAGCCGGCGGCGGGCCTGACCCACGACAGAGTCGTTCTCGGCCTGCAGGAAGACCTGTACCTCGCCGACCTCGTCTGGCACCAGCCGCTGAACGGCGAGCAGGCTGCATCGCTCGTCGGCGAGATCTCGGAGGCACTGCTCGAACTGGTGGACGAGTGTCCCGAGGCGATCGCGCTGCTGCGGGGCCGCACCTTCGCGAGCGTTCTGCATTGATGGCTCAGATGATGTAACGCGCGCGCCGCGCGCTGGCGAACCGCGGTGGGAATGTGCCGCGAATGACGGTATATTCATGACGCCCCCTTGCGGGGCGTTTTTGCTTTCCTGACGGTCCGCCCATGAACGCACTCGAAATCCAGTTCGACCCCGCTTCCGCACGCTTCGGATCCTCGCGCACGCAAAAGCGCCTCGAGGACGACCGGCTGCTCCTCGGCAAGGGCTTGTTCAGCGATGACCGGCGCTTCGAGAAGGAAGCCGCGCTCATCGTCGTGCGCTCGCCGCACGCGCACGCGAAGATCAAGTCCGTGAATCTCGCCGCGGTGCGCGCCGCGCCGGGCGTGCTCGCGGCCTGGACGCTGGCCGAGCTCGCCGCCGACGGCGTCAAGCACATCCCGGTGCCGCCGCTGTTCAAGCGCGCCGACGGCGCGCCGATGTCGGCGCCGTTGCGCACGCCGCTCGCCGGCGAGCGCGCGCTCTACGTCGGGCACCCGGTGGTAGCAATTGTCGCGCAGGCGCGCATGCAGGCGCAGGATGCGGCCGAGCTTGCCGAAATCGAGTACGAGGATCTGCCCTGCGTGGTCGACCCGCGCGCGGCGGTGAAGCCGGGCGCGCCGCTGCTCTGGCCCGAGGCGCCGGGCAACGTCGCCGCCGAGACGCGCTATGGCAAGGCGCACGAGGTCAAGGCCGCTTTCGCGCGCGCCGCGCACGTCACCGAGATCGAACTGCACAACCAGCGCGTGATCGCCATGGCGATGGAACCGCGCTGCGCGATCGGCGTGCACGAGAAGGGCCGCACGACGGTTTATACGCAGTGCCAGACGCCCAGCAGCGCGCGCGACCTGCTGGCGGCGGTTTTTGGTGGCAAGCCGGCGGATTTCCGCATCGTCAACGGCGACATCGGCGGCGGCTTCGGCATGAAAACCGGGCTCACGCCCGAGGACGTGCTGGTCGCCTTCGCGGCGCGCAAGCTCGGCCGGCCGGTGCGCTGGCGCGGCGACCGCAGCGAAGAGTTCCTGGCTGCGCACATGGGCCGCGACATGCACTTCAAGGCGGCGCTGGCGCTCGACCAAGAGGGGCGCATTCTCGCGCTGCGCCTGCACATGCTGGGCAACATGGGCGCGGTGCCGGTGGGCTCCTCGGCGATGATTCCGCTCGCCATGGTGGCCAAGGTGCAGACCTCGGTGTATCGCGTGCCGGCGGTGGACTATCACTTCCAGGGCGTGCTCACCAATACCATGGCGACCGGCGCGTACCGCGGCGCCGGCCGCCCCGAGGGCAACTACCTGATCGAACGTCTGGTGGAGAAGGCCGGACGCGAGATGGGCATCGACCCGGTGCAGATGCGACGGCAGAACCTGCTGCAGCCGGCGGATTTTCCGTACACCACGCACGCGGGCGAGACCTACGACACGGGCGACTTCCCGCGCATGCTCGATGGCCTGCTCAAGGTGGCGGACTGGAAGGGTTTTCCGGCCCGCGCCGCGCAGTCCAAGCAGCGCGGTCGGCTGCGCGGCCGCGGCCTGGCGGCCTACCACGAGTGGACCGGCGCGC
>JBDTMD010000423.1:0-2829 GCA_039934435.1 Burkholderiales bacterium | reverse complement strand
ACCGGCTGCAACCGCGCGCCGCACACCTTCCAATAGAATTCGTCGGTGAACGCCCTCAGATCGACGTTCGCTGCGTCCATCTTGGCGTAGAACTCGCGGCGCGGCGCGGCATGGATGTAGCCCGCGGTCACCGCGACGTTCTTCACCCCCTTCGCGCGGCAAGCATCGGCGATGTCCATCGCGTATTCGGCGAAGATCACCGGGTCGTTGTAGGTATAGGCGACAGACGCACAACCCATTTCAACCGCCGCCTTCGCAATCGCCTCCGGTGCCGCCGCGTCCTGCAGGCGGTCCATCTCGCGGCTCTTGGAGATGTCCCAGTTCTGGCAGAACTTGCAGGCGAGGTTGCAGCCCGCGGTGCCGAAGGACAGCACCGAGGTGCCCGGGTAGAAGTGGTTGAGCGGCTTCTTCTCGATCGGGTCAACGCAGAAACCTGAGGAGCGGCCGTAGGTGGTGAGCACCATGCGGTCGTTCTCGCGCTTGCGCACGAAGCACAGGCCGCGCTGGCCTTCGTGCAGGCGGCAATCGCGCGGGCACAGGTCGCACTGGATGCGCCCATCGTCGAGCGCGTGCCACCAGCGGCCCGGGTACGCCGTCTCTAGTGCGGTGCGTGCCGCGTCCATTTGATCACCCGGTAGCGCAGGACCCTGCAGCGCGCAAGGCGCGTATCGGCCGGGATGCCGGCCTTGCGCATCAGCTCGGCGAGGAAGGCGCGCGTCTCGCGCAGTCCTTCCCAGACCTGCGGCAGGAAGGTCGCGCGCCGCCCCTCGTGCTCGAGGATGACGCCGTCCTCGCCGGGGCGAAGCCGCGCCACGAGCTCCGCCTCGTCGGCGAAGCGCAGCGGCTTGGGCGCCGAGAGCACCGAAACCTCCACCTCGCAGCGCGGCCAATCAGCCAGCGTGAGCGGCGCGAAGCGCGGGTCGCGAAACGCCGCGGCGGCCGCGTTCTCGGCCACGTCCGCGCCCAGGCTGCGGCTCGGCGCGAGACTGCCGATGCAGCCGCGCAGCTTCCCGTCCAGCTTCAGCGTGACGAAGCTCGCGCCCGGCCGCGCCAGCCAGGGCGCGGCGTCGGTGCGCGGCGGCTCGGCATGCGGGCTGAGGCGATGGCCGATGGCGGCGCGCGCGATGGCGAGCAGCGTCTCGCCCGCTTCCGGCAGCGACACGCGCGCGCCTTCGTACAGCGCGAACGCCGAATAACCGACCACGCGGTCCTTGCTGCCGGCGGTGTCGCCCGAGTTGCAGGCGCCGAGCAGCCGGATCGCCATGCCATGCGCCCGGGCAACGGCGAGAAATCCATTCAGGGGCGTGGCGCCGCAGGCCTGCTCATGGTTGATGTCGGCGTCGAACGCGGCAATGCGCGCCAGCGTCGCCTGGTCGATGGCGCGCGCTTCTTCATAGGCGTGATAGTGCGACAGGTCGGTCGAGATCACGAACAGGGTTTCCGGCCCGCCCCAGAGCCGCTCGATCACGTCGCGCACCTCCTGCGGCCTGACGTCGCCGACGGCGAGCGGCACGAGCGAGAATTCCCCCAGCATCGTCTGCAGGAACGGCAACTGCACTTCGAGCGAGTGCTCGGCGGCGTGCGCCGCGGGGCTCGTGACGACCTGCCGGCAGGGCGCCAGCATGCGCACGCCCTCGGCGTCGACCGGCACGCGCCCAAGCGGCGTGTCGAAGGCCTCCGCGCCGGGCAGCGCCAGGCCGCGCACCGCCACGCGATGCACCGGTCCGAGCAGCACCACGCGCGTGACGACGCCGCGCGCCGCGCCGAGCTCGTCGGCGGCGCGCGCCGCCACCGGCCCGGAATAGACGTAGCCCGCGTGCGGCACGATGAGCGCCTTGGGATGGCCGAAGCGCGGCGCAAGGTTCTCCACGCCGTCGATCAGGTCGGCGACTTCCCGTTGCAGCGCGCCCGCGTCGCGCGGGTAGAACATGCCCGCCACGGCGGCGGGACGGATCTGGCTCACAGCGACTCCAGTACCCCTTCGAGGGCGTGGAGAACGGATTGCCGGCGCACGCTCTCGCGATCGCCGTCGAAGCGCCTCGTCTGGCTCACCATGTTACTCCCGTGCGCCCAGGCGAAGCACACCAGGCCAACGGGCTTGTCCGCGGTGCCGCCCGCGGGGCCGGCGACGCCGGTGATGGCGAGCGCCACCTGCGCGTGGGCGCGCTTGGCCGCGCCGGCGGCCATTTCGCGCGCCGTCTCCTCGCTGACCGCGCCGTGGCGGCGCAGCGTCTCCGCGGCGACGCCGAGATCCTCCTGCTTGGCGGCGTTCGAGTAGGTGACGTAGCCGCGCTCGAACCAGTCGGAGCTGCCCGGGATGGCGGTCAGCGCCATCGCCACCCAGCCGCCGGTGCACGATTCGGCGGTCGCCAGCCTGAGGCCCTTGGCCTTCAGCGCGGCGCCGACTTTTTGCGCCAGCGCGTTCACGGGAAGACGAACCTCTTCGCCAGCGCCAGCACCAGCAGCGTGTAGCCGGCGGCGAGGATGTCGTCGAACATGACGCCGAAGCCGCCCTTCATGCGGCGCTCGAGCTGCCGGATCGGCGGCGGCTTGACGACGTCGAAGGCACGAAACAGAAAAAACGCCGCCGCCTGCCAGGCGAGGCCCGGCGGCGCGACTGCGAGCACGAGAAGAAAGGCGACGATTTCGTCCCAGCACATGGCGCCATGGTCGGCGACGCCCAGGTGCCCGCCGGTCACCTCGCACGCCCAGACGCCGACGAGGAACAGGAAAACGAAGATCGCGAGCAGCAGCGGCGGGCTGTAGGCCGGCCCGATCAGCCACCAGATCGGAAACGCGACCAGCGTGCCCGCGGTGCCCGGCGCAAAC
>JBDTMD010000422.1:0-2844 GCA_039934435.1 Burkholderiales bacterium | reverse complement strand
GGACGACGGCGCCGGGAGTCGCCGCCGGATCGGGCGCCAGGCGACCGACCGGCTCGCGATCACGGGAGGGACGGGGAGGTACGCGTCGCATGCTCGGATCCTGTTCCTGCTTGAATCGTATCTACGCATTTCGGCGTTACTGCGGGCCAGTGAGCGCATATTCGTGGTCCGTACGGATCAGTTTATGTACGGGCGCTGGGACAACACTTCGCTGATGAGCCTGCTGGCGAAGAAATAGCGCACCCGCCGCTTCAACCGAGGATCACGCGCACCTTATGGGTCGCGCCGTCATCCGCTAGCGGCACCCGGGCCGCGCCGTCGGGCAGCGCCTTGCCGTCGAGCTCGGCATGCGCGATGCCGCGATTGACGCCATTGGGGTTTTCGACCGCGATCTCGTAGCGCGCGGAGCGATACTTGAAGGCGATCTCGAATCGTGGCCACGCCCTGGGAATGCAGGGCGCAAGGCAGAGGATCTCGCCACGCAGCCGAAAACCGAGAATCGCCTCAATGCCGGCGCGGTACAGCCATCCGGCCGAGCCGGTGTACCAGGTCCAGCCGCCGCGCCCGACGTGCGGCGCCACCGAATAGACATCGGCGGCAACGGCGTAGGGCTCGACCTTGTAGCGCTGCACGTCCGCCCGGGTGCTGGTGCGATTGATCGGATTCAGCAGCGAGAACAGTTCCGCGGACTTGTCACCGTCGCCCAGCGTGGCGAACGCAATCACCGACCAGGCGGCGGCATGTGTGTACTGGCCGCCGTTCTCGCGGATGCCGGGCGGGTAGCCTTTGATGTATCCGGGATCGAGCGCCGTGCGCTCGAAGGGCGGCGTGAACAGGAGCGCGAGGCCCTCGTCGCCGCGAATGAGTTGCGCGTCCACGGCAGCCATGGCACGCCGGGCACGCGCGGGATCTGCCACTCCCGAGATGACGCTCCAGGATTGCGCAATCGAATCGATGCGGCATTCTTCGTTCGCAAACGAACCGAGCGGCGTGCCGTCGTCGAAGTAGCCGCGCCGGTACCAGTCGCCGTCCCAGCCGTCCCGCTCAAGCGCGGTGCGCAGCCGATCGGCGTGCGCCAGCCACTGCGCGGCGCGCACCTGTTCGCCCCTTGCGGTCGCAAGCGGCGCGAACGCCGCCAGCGTCGCGTGCAGGAACCAGCCCAGCCAGACGCTTTCGCCTTTGCCCTGCTCGCCGACGCGGTTCATGCCGTCGTTCCAGTCGCCCGTGCCGATCAACGGCAGGCCGTGCGCGCCGACGGCGAGACTCTGGTCGAGCCCGCGCGCGCAGTGCTCGAACAGCGACGCACTTTCTTCCGCGAGCGCCGGCCGAAAGTAGGCGTCGTGCTCGCCGGCGCCGAGTCGCTGGCCTTCGAGGAACGGCACCGGTTCCGCCAGCGCCGCCACGTCGCCGGTCATCTCCACATAGTGCGCGGCAGCGTAAGCGAGCCAGATCCGATCGTCCGAGATGCGGGTGCGCACGCCCTGACCGGAGGGCGGCAGCCACCAATGCTGGACGTCGCCCTCGACGAATTGGCGGCCGGCGGCGCGCAGCAGATGCTCGCGCGTCAGCGCCGGCTGCGACAGTGCGAGCGCCATGCCGTCCTGGAGCTGGTCGCGGAAACCGTAGGCGCCGCTCGACTGGTAGAACGCCGAGCGCGCCCAGACGCGGCAGGCAAGCGTCTGATAGAGCAGCCAGCGATTCAGCATCAGGTCCATGGCGCGGTCCGGCGTTTTCACCTGCAACGTGCCGAGTACGTCGTCCCAATGCGCGGCCACTTCGCGCAGCACCGCATCGAGATCGGCCGATCGGTAGCGGGTGATCAAAGCTTGCGCTTCGGCCGCGCTTGCCGCCTCGCCCAGGAAAAAGACTATCTCCACCGTGGCGCCCGGCGCCAGCTCGAGCGAGGTCTGCAGAGCACCGCAGGAATCCAGACCCGCGCCCACCCGCTGCGAGAGCGGCGCGTTCCCGGCCAGGGCGGCAGGATTCTCGAGTTGCCCATGACGCCCTAAAAACTCCCGCCGGTCGCCGGTCCAGGCGGTTTGTTGCCCGCCCAGATCCGCGAATGCGACACGGGCGCCGTAGGTCGCGTTCCAGGGATTGCGCGCGAACATGGCGCCGGTCTGCGCATCGATCTCGGTCACCACCGAAAGCGCGGAGGCGCTGCGGGACGGCCCGAGCACCCATTCGACATAGGCCGTGACCGAGAGCCGCCGCACCCGCTCCGAGGTGTTGCGGAGCGTCAGGCGCGAGAGCTTGACCGGATCCTCGAGCGGCACGTACTGCAGCAGATCGAGCGCGATGCCGTGCGCCGCATGCTCGAAGCGGCTGTATCCCTGGCCGTGCCGGGCGACATAGGGCGCGGCCTGATCCCGTATCGGCTGGGCCGTCGGGCCCCACAGCGCTCCGGATTCCTCGTCGCGTACATAGATGACTTCGCCTGGCCGGTCGGTCACCGGATCGTTGGACCAGGGCGTGATCTGGTTTTCGCGGCTGTTGAGCGACCAGGTGTAGCCGCTGCCCTCGACTGCGACCTGAAAGCCGAATGCGGGATTGGCGATGACGTTGATCCAGGGCGCAGGCATCGAGCGGCCTACGCCAAGGATCGTCACATACTCCCTGCCGTCCGCGGCGAAGCCGCCGAGCCCGTTGAAGAACTCCAGGTTTGCCGGCGCCGGCTCCGGCGCTGCGACGTCCGCGCTCGGCACGCGACTCGGCGTCAGCACAGGGGCGGATTGCGTATCCTGCAGGCGGTTGAGCTGTTCGGTAAGCGTTCCGAGACGTCCGGCAATCACGGCCCGGCCCATGGAGAGCAGCAGCGCGCGAGTCGCCGCCGAAATCAGGTCC
>JBDTMD010000421.1:0-2844 GCA_039934435.1 Burkholderiales bacterium | reverse complement strand
CCGGCGCGCCGATCGTCGCCACCTCGCTCGAAGGCAAAGAGACGCACGTCGCGCTCGAGATCGGCGCCGACGGCGACGTGCTCGGCGAAGGCCGGCTCGAAGGCGAGACCGCGTTCGCGAAGCTCGTTGCCCACATGCAGCCCTATACGCCCGAGTGGGCCGCGGAGATCTGCGACGTGCCCGCGGCGCGCATCCGGCGCATCGCGAACGAGTACCTCGAGGCCGCGTGCGTGGGCGAGACCATCGAGATCGAAGGCAGGACGCTGCCGTTCCGGCCAGTGGCGGTGAGCCTCGGCAAGACGGTGACCAACGGCTGGGGCGGCTTCGAGTGCTGCTGGGCGCGAACCCTGCTGGCCACGCTGGTCGGCGCGCTCGAAGTGCCCGGCGGGATACTGGGCACCACGGTGCGCCTCAACCGGCCGATGTCGGAGCGCCACAGGAGCGTGCGCGCGGACGCCGACGGCCTCATGGCCTACCCGTTCAATCCCACCGACGCGCGGCACTGGAGCGCGCAGCCCAACATCCGCAACGCCTACCGCACGATGGTGCCGCTCGCCGCCGACGGCCCCTGGAGCCAGGCGCTCGGGCCCACGCATTTCTCCTGGATGTTCCTCGACGCCACGCCGCCCGGCCTGCCGCGCGTGACGCTGCCGGAGGTCTGGTTCCTGTACCGCACCAACCCGGCGATCTCCTTCTGGGACACCGCCAAGCTTGAGGCGCGCATGGCGCGCTTCCCGTTCGTCGTCGCTTTCGCCTTCACGCGCGACGAGACCAACCACTATGCCGACGTGCTGCTGCCCGACGCCACCGACCTCGAGAGCCTGCAGCTGATCCGCATCGGCGGCTCGAAGTACATCGAGCAGTTCTGGGACCACGAGGGCT
This sequence comes from Burkholderiales bacterium, assembly GCA_039934435.1. Lineage (GTDB taxonomy): Bacteria > Pseudomonadota > Gammaproteobacteria > Burkholderiales > SG8-39 > JAABQT01. The sequence goes on along the minus strand of JBDTMD010000421.1, from coordinate 1,962 downwards.
TCGCGCTCCGGCAGCCGGCGATCGCGCCGCGCGGCGGCGCGCGCGATTTCACCGACATCGCCACCGCGCTCGCCGAGCGCAGCGGGCTGCTCGAGCCGTACAATGCGTCGATCAACAAAGGCACGCTCGGCGTGCCGCTCAAGGACTTCGCGCTCGAGCCCACGCAGACGCACTCTGTCGAGGAGATCTGGGACGCCGTATGCAAGGCGGCGAGTCGCGAGCTCACGAACGGCGCCGAGGCGCACGGCCTCGATTGGTGGAAGGAGCACGGGCTCGCCACCAAGCCCTTCCCGCGCACCGCCTGGTACCTCTTTCCGACGCTCGCGGCGAAGGGCCTGCGGTTCGAGATGCCGTACCAGGAGCGGTTGCTCAGGGTCGGCACCGAGCTCGGCCGGCGACTGCATGAGCGCGACATGAACTGGTGGGACAAGCAGCTCGAGGAGTACCAGGCGCTCCCGGCGTGGAAGGACTTCCCGGGCCTGTGGGACAGCGGCCCGCACTATCCCTTCTGGCTCCTGACCTCGCGCTCGATGCAGTACGCCTGGGGCGGCAACGTCGGCATGCAGCTGATCAAGGAGGTCGCCGACAACATCGCCGGCCACGGCGGCGTGATCCTGAATGCGGGAAAGGCGCGCGAACTGGGGCTCAAGGAAGGCGACTGGCTCGAGATCGCCACGGCCGAGCACTCGGTGCGCGCGAAAGCCGTGCTGCGGCAGGGCATCCGCCCCGACACGCTGCTGCTGCTCGGCCAGTTCGGGCACTGGGCGACGCCGGTGGCGAAGGACTTCGGCATGCCGTCGATGAATTCGCTGGTGCCGATGTCGCTGCAGCTCACGGACGCGACCGGCTCGGGCGCGGACATCGTGCGCGTCTCCCTGATGAAAGAGTCATGACGCGCTGGGCGATGGTCGCGGACCTGCGGCGCTGCGTCGGCTGCCAGACGTGCACCGCGGCGTGCAAGCAGGCCAACCAGACGCCGCCCGGCGTGCAGTGGCGGCGCGTGCTCGACATGGAGATGGGCGAGTACCCCGACGTCAAGCGCGCCTTCGTGCCGGTGGGCTGCATGCACTGCGACGACCCGCCGTGCATGCATGTGTGCCCGAGCACGGCGACGAAAAAGCGCGCCGACGGCATCGTCACCATCGACTACGACCTGTGCATCGGCTGCGCCTACTGCGCCGTGGCGTGTCCCTACCAGGCGCGCTACAAGTCGAGCGACGACGCGCTGCGGCCCGACGTCGCCACCAAGTGCACCTTCTGCGTCGAGCGCATCGACGCCGGCCTCGAGAAGGGCCTCAAGCCCGGCGTCGATCCCGAAGCGACGCCGGTGTGCGTCAACTCGTGCATCGCGCAGGCGCTGCACTTCGGCGATGTGGAAGACCCGAACAGCAACATCGCGGCGCTGCTCGCCGAGAACCAGCACTTCCGCATGCACGAGGAGCTCGGCACCGGCCCGCGCTTCTATTACCTGTGGGACAAGGCGCCGTGAATTGGCTACAGAAGCATTGGGACGCGCGCGCGGCGCTCAACTTCATGCTCGGCGGCGCGGGCGCCGGCCTGATGATCGCCGCGGCGCTTTCCCATGCCGAGAGCCGTGCGCTGGTGCTGCTCGCGCTCGTGCTGGTCGCCACTGGGTTGGGCGCCGTCTGGCTCGAGATCGGCAAGAAGCTGCGCGCCCTCAACGTGTTCATCAACCCGTTCACCTCCTGGATGACGCGCGAGTCGTTCGTCGCCGTGCTGCTGTTCTCGTTCGGCGCCGCGGCGCTCGTCAAGCCGCAGCCGTTCCTGCCGCTGGCGGCGGCGACGGCGCTCGTCTTCGCCTGGTGTCAGGGGCGCATCCTGCGCGCCTCGAAAGGCATTCCGGCCTGGCGCGCCCCGCAGGTCGTGCCGCTCATCGTCAGCACCGCGCTCGCCGAAGGCGCGGGGCTCGCGCTTTTCTTCACCGTTTCGCCGCTCGCGCTC
>JBDTMD010000420.1:0-2863 GCA_039934435.1 Burkholderiales bacterium | reverse complement strand
CTGCTCGCCGCCGGAGAGCTGCGCGCCGCCGTGGCCGAGCCGCTCGGCGAGGTTGGGAAACAGGCCGCACACGCGCTCGAGGTCCCAGCGCCCGCGGCGCGCGCCGAGCTCGAGGTTCTCGCGCACCGTGAGCGAGGCGAAGATCTCGCGTTCCTGCGGCACGTAGGCGAGGCCGGCGCGCGCGCGCTGGTGCGCCGGCGCGCGCTCCAGCGCGCGGCCGCCAAGGCGGATACTCCCTGCATGCAGCGAGGTGTGGCCCATGATGGTGGCGAGCAGCGTCGACTTGCCGACGCCGTTGCGGCCGATGACGGACAGGCTCTCGCCTTTGGCCAGCGCCAGGTTCACGCCTTCGAGCACATGCGTGGCGCCATAGCCGGCGCTGACGCCCTCGAGCGCGAGCGCCTCAGGCATCGAGCGCGCCTCCGAGGTACACCGCGCGCACTTCCCGGTTGGCCGCAATCTCGGCCGGCGTGCCCTCGGCGTAGATCGCGCCGCTCACCATCACCGTGATGCGATCGGCGAAGCGGAACACCAGGTCCATGTCGTGCTCGATGATCAGCACCGCGATTTCGCGCGGCAATGCGGCGATGGCTTCGAGCAGGATGTGGCTTTCGGCGCTCGGAATGCCGGCGGCCGGCTCGTCGAGCAGCAGCAACCGCGGCTCGAGGCCCAGCGCGAGCGCGATCTCGACCAGCCGCTGGCGGCCATAGGGCAGCGCGTCGATCCGGCGCCCGGCGTCGTCCGCGAGCCGCAGCAGCTCGATCAGGCGCGTCGCCTCGGCGAGGACGTCGGCGCGCCGGCCCGCGGGCCGCCACAGCGCGCCGCCGGCGCCGAGGCGCTCGGCGACCGCCAGGCACACGTTCTCCAGCACCGACAAGCCGCGGAACAGCTGGTTGATCTGGAAAGTGCGCGCGATGCCGCGCTTCACGCGCCGCGACTGCGCCAGGCGCGTCACGTCCACGCCGTCGAGCAGGACGCGTCCGGACGAGGGCGCCAGCGCGCCGGTCAGCAGGTTGACGAGCGTCGTCTTGCCGGCGCCGTTCGGGCCGATGAGCGCGTGGCGTGCGCCGGCGTCGAGCCGGAAATCGATGCCGCGCGCGACTTCGAGCGCGCCGAAGCTCTTCGACAGGCCTTGCGTCTGCAGCAGCGCCGCCGTCATTGCGCGCTCCAGCGCCGGCGCAGCGCCTCGGCCAGCCCGAGGATGCCGTTGCGCGCGTACAGCGCCACCAGCACGAGCGTCAGTCCCAGGCCCAGCTGCCATGCCGTGGGGTAGGCCTTGGACAGCGAGTGCTCGAGCAGCATGTAGACCAGCGCGCCGACGAACGCGCCATACAGCCGCCCGTGGCCGCCGAGGATCAGGATGATCAGCACGCCCGCGGCGCGCTCCAGGCTCAGCACCGCGAGGTTGACGTAGCCGTTCGCCTGCACGAACACCGCGCCGGCGACGCCGGCGAGCGCCGCCGACACGGCGTAGGCGAGCACCTGGCGCGCGCGCACCGGGGCGCCCAGCGCGTGCATGCGCAGCACGTTCTCGCGGATGCCGGTCAGGCTGCGCCCGAACGACGAGTACACCAGCAGGCGCACGGCGACGAAGCCCGCGCACAGCACCGCGAGCGCGTACAGGTACTGCGTGCGGAAATACAGCACGTCGAATTCGAACAGCCCGGCGACGGGGCGAAAGGCGAGGCCCGGCATGCCGTCGAAGCCCCCGGTCCAGGACGAGCCCATGTTGGCCGCCTGCTCGAGGAGCGCCATCGTGCACAGCGTGAGCATCAGGAGCGCGAGGCCCTGGGTGCGCAGCACCACCCAGCCGCTCAGCAGGCCGGCCACCCCCGCCACCAGCGCCGCCGCCGCGAGGCCCGAGAGCGGCTCATTCCAGCCCCAGTGCGCCGCCAGCAGGCCGACGGTGTAGGCGCCGACGCCGAAAAAAGCGGCATGGCCCAGCGTGACGATGCCGGCGTAACCGAGCACCAGGTCGAGCGACAGCGCGAACAGGATCGTCACCAGCACCTGCGTGCCGAAGGCGAGGTAATTCGGGAACATGAAATACACGGCGAGGCCGGCGAGCCACGGCAGCGCCTCCCAGCCGCGCAGGCGGTGGCGCGTCGCGTACTCGTTCGCCGCCGCGCGCAGGCTCATGCGCGCTTGCCGAACAGGCCCTGCGGGCGCACGAGCAGCAGGATCATGGCCAGCGCATAGATGAACATCGTGCCGCCCTTCGGGAACTCGACCTTGAGCACGAAATCCAGCACGCCGATGAGCAGCGCCGCGGCGAATACGCCGCGCACGCGCCCCAGGCCGCCGACCGCGACGACGATGAGGAAATAGGCGAGGTAGCGCAGCGGGTACTGCGGGTCGAGGCCGAGGATCTCGGCGCCCAGGCCGCCGCCGAGCGCCGCGAGGCCGCTGCCGAGCGCGAACACCAGCGTGAACAGGCGGCGCACGTCCACCCCCAGCGATTCGGCCATGCGGCGGTTGTCGACTGCGGCGCGGATCTGCGCGCCGATGCGCGTGCGCTCGAAGCCGAACCACAGCGCGAGCACCAGCAGGCCGCCGGCGGCGATCAGCGCCAGGCTGTAGGTCCGGTAGCGCAGGAAACCGAGGTCGGTCTGGCCGCGCAGCCACGCCGGCAGCGTCACCGTCTGCGATTCCGGGCCGATGGCGAGCGTTACCCCGGCGATCATGATGAACACCAGACCGATGGTGAACAGCACCTGGTCGAGCTCGGAGGCGCGGTACAGGCGCGAGTAGAGCGTCCGCTCGAGCAGCACCGCGAGCAGCGCCGCGACGACGAACGCGAGCGCCAGCGCGGCGAAGAACGGCAGGCCCCAGTGGCGCATGGCGAGCGCGACGGCGTAGCCGC
>JBDTMD010000419.1:0-2883 GCA_039934435.1 Burkholderiales bacterium | reverse complement strand
ATGTCGGCCCGGCCCAGGGTCGCGCCGCCGGTGAGCTGGCCAAGGAACGCCGAGCCGGCGGCGAGCAACGCCAGGACAAGGCCGGCGGCGATTGCGCCGATGACGCTGCCGGCCAAGGCGCTGATCGCGATCTTGCGCTGGAACAGGCGCGCGATCTGCTCGTCGGTGGCGCCAATGCCGTGGAGCACTTCGATGGTCGTGCGATGGGTGTCGAGGGCCGCGCGGGCAGCGAGCACGACCGCCGCGGAGGCCGCGCCGGCAAGAAGAATCACGAGCGTCAGCGCAATCCACTGCAACGCCCGCAGCGAACGAAGCAGCGGCCTCACCGCGTCGCTGTGCGAGGCGACCGACGCATTGGGTTCGATCGCCAGAACCTGCTTCCGCACCACGTCCGGACTGGTACCGCGCTCCAGGTCGAAACTGACCAGCGCCGGGACCGGCAACTCGCGGCTGTCGGCGAGCGGTCCCAGCCAACGGCGCAGCGTTTCGCGCATTTCGCTTTCGGGGACGGAAGTGACGTTCGTGGCGCCCGGCAAGCGCCTGGTTGCATCGAGCAATTGCGGCAGCCGCGCGCTGCCCGCCGGCACCTCGATCGAATAGCGCGCCTCGACCGAGCGCGCGAACAGGCCGGCGCTGTTGGCGAGGGCGAAGCCAGCCGCGGCGATGATCAGGATCGAAAAGCTCATGATCGCGACCACCCACGGCGTCGGTCCGCTCAGCAGCGGCACGCCGAGCAGCCGGCGGTCTGCCGGCGAGGGGCGAAGCAGTCCTTTCACGCGCGCCCCGGCGGGTTGCGCAAGGCGCCGGTTGGATCGACCATCGTGCCCTGTTCAAGGCGGATCATCTCGGCACCCGGAACCGCACCGATCAGCCCAACGTCATGGCTCGCGATCACCACCGTCGTACCGAGCTGGTTGAGCGAGCTGAACAGATGCATCAGCCGTCTCGCCATCTCCGAATCGACATTGCCGGTGGGCTCGTCGGCAACCAGCAGCTCGGGCCGGTTGATGACCGCGCGGGCAATCGCGACCCGCTGCTGCTCGCCCCCGGACAGGGTCGCGGGCCGCGCGCTCGAACGATCGCCGAGTCCGACCCAATCGAGCATTTCGCGAACCGGGCCTTCGATATCTTCCTCGGTGGCGCCCGATATGCGCAGCGGAAGAGCGACATTGTCAAAGGCGGACAGGTGGCCGAGCAAGCGGAAGTCCTGGAACACCACCCCGATACGTCGACGGAAATGGGGCAGTGCATCGCGTGCCGCCTCGGTCAGTTCCTCGCCGAACAGCCGAATTCGCCCGCGCGTTGGACGCTGGGCGAGATACATGAGCTTGAGCAGCGAGGTCTTGCCCGCGCCCGACGGGCCGGTGAGGAAATAGAAGCCACCGCCGGTGAGCCCGAAGTCGAGATCGCGAAGGACCTCGGCTCCAGTGCCATAGCGTAAACCGACACTGTCGAATTGGGCGACTGAAGCCAGTTTCTATTCCCTTCCCGTATATTGCGCCGGCCGCACCGCAGGGGGTGCCTTGCCAAGCCTGCCGCATTCCTGTTTACCCGCACAAGCCCGTCCCGGAAGAGGTCTTTTCTTGTCATGATCCTCACCTGCCCCAGTTGCAGCACGCAATATGTGGTGAAGGACGGCGCGATCCCGCCCCAGGGACGGCAGGTGCGCTGCGCTTCGTGCAAGCATAGTTGGCACCAGGAGCCGGCGATGAGCGAGGAGCAATCTGCCGCGGCCGAAGACATTCCGGTTGAGGAAGTCACGCCAGTCGCCGATGATATGACCGGTCAGCCCGTCGAAACGGTGGTCGAGCCGGACGATGCCCATGTCGCGAGCGATTCGACCGATGTCGACGATGATGACTCGCTTGTCGAAGCAACGCTGATCGAGCCCCGAGCCGGGCCTGAAGCCGAGGAGCGCGCCTATGAGGAAGCGCTTCTCGACGAACAAACCGAAGCTGGAGAACCCCAAGAACGCGGCCAGTGGACGGCGCCGGCGCAATCGGAGCAAGAGTCGGCCGGCGACGAGGATTTCAGTCCTTTCGTCATGGCGAGCGACGACGAATCGCGCGGCCGGCGGCCGCTGATGACATTGCTGATCGTCGCCGTGATCGTCGTCGTGGCCGCCGCTTTGTTCTGGTTCGCTGCCCCGGACCGCTGGAAGACGCGCGTCGGCCTAGCCGCAGACGGCGCCAGTCCGCTGGCACTGGTCACCACCCACATGGACCGGCAGCGGCTGGAAAGCGGCAACGAGCTGCTGACGGTGACCGGCCGAGTGATCAACCCGACCGGCCAGGAACAGCCGGTGCCGCCCCTCCGCGCGCAATTGAAGTCGGCGACCGGCAAGATCGTCTACAGCTGGACGATCGCACCGCCGGCGCAAAGCCTCCCGCCCGGCGCCAGTGCCAGCTTCAACAGCGCGGAGGTCAATGTGCCGCCCGGCGGGGAGGAGATCACGCTCACCCTCGGAGCGCCGAAATCCTAGGCCAAGCTATTCGAATTCAACGATTTTCGCGTCGTGCTCGCCATCCGCGAGGCGCAGGATCGTAACCCGCAGGCGCGGATCGGCGGTTGCGCCATCGGGTCCGAGCCTGACCACTTCGCCTTGCATCAGCCGAACAACTGCCTGAGCGGTCGCGCGGGCGCTAACCGCTGGGCTGCGCGCGGCACCGTGATCGGGCGGGATCGGTGAAGCGGCCAGGGATGCTGCAGCGAATAATAGCATGGCGGGAGGTCTAACGCGTCCCGCCGGCAAAGGTAAACAAAGTCTTAAGGTCCGTCCCGCAACAGGACAGATTTCACGCCAGCAGGCGCCATTGCGCGCTCTGAGTCGCTTTGCTAGAGGCGCCGCCTTGCCAGTAGCAGTGGCCAGCCGGCCGGCCTGCT
>JBDTMD010000418.1:0-2894 GCA_039934435.1 Burkholderiales bacterium | reverse complement strand
AACCTCGGCACCGACGGCTCGGTGGCGTTTCTGTTCAAGCATTGCGGCCAGTTCGTGTTCGCGCCCGGCGCCAGCGAGGAGAAGATCATGGACGCGGCGCTGGAGTCGGGCGCCGAGGACGTGATGGCGCATGAAGACCGGTCGATCGAAGTCCTGTGTGCGCCGAACGACTTTCATGCCGTCAAGGCAGCGCTGGACAAGGCGGGACTCAAGCCCGAGCTTGCCGAAGTGACGCTGAAGCCGACCACCGAAGCCGTGCTCGTCGGCAGCGACGCGCAGCGCATGAAGAGCCTGCTCGAGGCGCTCGAGTCGCTGGACGACGTGCAGGACGTCTACACCACTGCGGTGCTCGAGGACGCGTGAGAATCCTGGGCATCGATCCCGGCCTGCAGGTCACGGGCTTCGGTGTCATCGACAAGAATGGCCAGCGCCTCGCCTACGTCGCCAGCGGCCGCGTGAAGTCGGGCCGCGGCGAGCTCGCCGAGCGGCTGAAGACGCTGCTCGAAGGGCTGAACGAGGTAATCGCCGCGCACCGCCCGCAGCAGGTGGTGGTGGAAAAGGTGTTCGTGAACGTCAACCCGCAATCGACGCTCGCGCTCGGTCAGGCGCGCGGCACCGCGATCTGCGCCGCCGTGCTCGCGGGGTTGCCGGTCGCCGAGTACACTGCGCTGCAAGTCAAGCAATCGGTGGTCGGCAACGGCCAGGCGGGAAAAACTCAGGTGCAGCACATGGTGAAGCGCCTGCTCGCGCTCGCGGGCGATCCCGGCGCGGACGCGGCCGACGCGCTCGCCTGCGCCATTTGCCATGCCCACGGCGCGCAACTCGGGCGCCTGCCGATGCGCGGGCTGCGCATGAAGCGCGGCAGGCTCGCGTGATCGGGCGACTTTCGGGGAAGCTCGCCGCCAAGCATCCGCCGCAGGTGATGGTGGATTGCAACGGCGTCGCCTACGAGCTCGACGTGCCGATGAGCACCTTCTACAGTCTGCCGGCGACCGGCGAAGCCGTGACCCTGCATACGCATCTCGTGGTGCGCGAGGACGCGCAGGCGCTGTACGGTTTCTATACGCTTGAAGAGCGCGCGGTCTTTCGCCAGCTGATTCGCATTGCCGGCGTCGGCGCGCGCACCGCGCTGGCGGTGCTTTCCGGCATGTCGGTGGCCGAGCTGGCGCAGGCGGTGGCGATGCAGGAAGCCGCGCGCCTGACGCGCATTCCCGGCATCGGCAAGAAGACCGCCGAGCGGCTGCTGCTCGAACTGAAAGGCAAGCTCGCCGACGCCAAGCCCGCGGGCGCCGGCGCCGGGGACGTCCTGAACGCGCTATTGGCGCTTGGCTACAACGAGAAGGAAGCGCAGCAGGCGACCCGCGGGCTCGCGCCCGGGCTGGGCGTCGCGGAAGGCATCCGCGCCGCGCTCAAGACGCTCGCCAAGCCCTGAGGCCTAGAAGCGGACGACGGCGTTGATCGACCACAGGTCGGAGCGCACGCTGTTCTGCTCGTCGCCGACGCGGCCGAAGTTGTTGTAATCGAGGCGCAGCCCGACGCTGCTGTTCAGGTCGTACTGGCCGCCAAAGCCCCACAGCACGGTCGGCCGGTAGCGCGGCGAGCCCGCACCGAAGCCCGCGGCCTGAAAGGTGGAGCCGAGCGCCGAACCCAGCGCAGACGGCGACGCATCGGGCGTGGTCACTGAATAGCCCAGACGGCCCTGCAGCGAGAAAGCGTTGCCAAGCGGCAGCACGCCGGTTCCGGTCAAGGTCCACGCGCTCGGCTGCGAGCCGGGCTTCTGGTAGGCGAGCAAGCCGGGCTCGAGACCCTCGTAGCTGCGCCCCAGGTCGGAATAGCCCAGTTCGACACCCCAGTGGCGGGTAAAGCGGTAGCCGCCGAAATTCCGATAGCCGACATCGCTGTCGGCGACAGTCGGCGGGCGGATCCCGCCGCCGAGATACCAGCCCGCGCCGGACGCGCCGGCCTGGGCGAAGGCTGCCGACGCCCACAGGGCGCCGATTGCGGCAACAGCGAGAGTGCGGACCCTGTGCATTGCGGAAATGCTATGCCTGCGCCGCACAAACGACAAGGGGGAAAGGCCGCAGGTCTGGCAAAATCCGTCATGGCCATCGAAAGCGATCGCCTGATCGCGGCGGCCCCCGCCTCTCCCCAGGAAGAGCAGTTCGAGCGGTCGCTGCGGCCGGCGCGGCTGGCCGACTACGTCGGGCAGCAGAAAACGCGCGACCAGCTCGCCATCTTCATCGAGGCGGCGCGCGGCCGCAGCGAAGCGCTCGACCACGTGCTGCTGTTCGGCCCGCCGGGCCTGGGCAAGACCACGCTCGCGCATATCATCGCCCGCGAGATGGGGGTGAACCTGCGCCAGACCTCGGGCCCGGTGCTCGAGCGTCCGGGGGACCTCGCGGCGCTGCTCACCAACCTGGAGCCGCGCGACGTCCTGTTCATCGACGAGATCCACCGCCTGTCGCCGGTGGTCGAGGAGATCCTGTACCCGGCGCTCGAGGACTACCAGATCGACATCATGATCGGCGAAGGGCCGGCGGCGCGCTCGATCAAGCTCGACCTGCCGCCGTTCACGCTGGTCGGCGCCACCACGCGCGCCGGCATGCTCACCAACCCGCTGCGCGACCGCTTCGGCATCGTCGCGCGGCTCGAGTTCTACAGCGAGCCCGAGCTGGCGGCGATCGTGCGCCGCTCCGCGGGCCTGCTCGAAGTGGCGCTGGCCGAGGAGGGCGGCGCCGAGATCGCGCGTCGCGCGCGCGGCACGCCCCGCGTCGCCAACCGGTTGCTGCGCCGTGTGCGCGATTTCGCGCAGGTGAAGGCGTCGGGCGCCGTGACCAAGAGCGTGGCTGATGCCGCGCTCGCCATGCTCGATGTCGACGTGCTCGGGCTGGATG
>JBDTMD010000417.1:0-2900 GCA_039934435.1 Burkholderiales bacterium | reverse complement strand
CGCCGATGACGAGCCAGGTCCTGAACCTGACCAAGAACAGCTCGCTCGCGGTGGCGATCGGCTATCCCGACCTGGTGTCGATCGCCAACACCACGCTGAACCAGACCGGCCAGGCGATCGAGGGCATCGCCATCATCATGGCGGTGTACCTGACGATCAGCCTGTCGATCTCGGCGCTCATGAACTGGTACAACAAGCGCATCGCGCTGAAGGGAGCGCGCACGTGAGGTGGCTGCGCGACAATCTGTTCTCGAGCTGGCCGAATGCGCTCGCCACGCTCGCCATCCTGTGGCTGGCGTGGCGCCTGCTGCCGCCGCTCGTCGAGTGGGCGTTCCTGCACGCGGTGTGGTCGGCGCCCGACTCGCGCCCCTGCCACGCCGCGGGCGCGGGCGCCTGCTGGGCGCTGATCACCGAACGGTACCGCTTCATCCTGTTCGGCACCTACCCGTACGAGCAGCACTGGCGCCCTGCGCTGGGTATCCTGGTGCTCCTCGTGCTGTACGTGACGAGCGCCCTGAGGCGCTTCTGGCGGCCGGCGCTCGCGCTCGCCTGGGTCGGTGGCCTGGCACTCATCGGTGTGCTGATGTGGGGCGGCGTCTTCGGCCTGCCCTACGTGGAGAACGAACGCTGGGGCGGGCTGATGCTCACCCTGCTGCTGGCCACATTCGGCATCGCCTTCGCCTTTCCGCTGTCCATCCTGCTCGCGCTCGGGCGGCGCTCGCAACTGCCCGCAGTGCACGCTGTGAGCGTGCTGTGGATCGAACTGGTGCGCGGCGTGCCGCTGATCTCGCTGCTGTTCATGGCCTCGGTGATGGTGCCGCTGTTCCTGCCGGCGGGCGTCAGCATCGACAAGTTGCTGCGCGCGCTGATCGCGATGATCGTGTTCGCCGCCGCCTACCTCGCCGAGGTGGTGCGTGGTGGGCTGCAGGCGATCCCGCACGGCCAGGGCGAGGCGGCCGATGCGCTCGGCCTGCCCTACTGGAGAAAGACGCTGCTGGTGGTCCTGCCGCAGGCGCTGCGTATCTCCATCCCGCCGCTGGTCAACACCTTCATCGCCTTTTTCAAGGATACTTCGCTGGTGGTGATCATCGGCCTGTTCGACCTGCTCACCTCCATCAAGGTGACGCTCGAAGACCCCGGCTGGCGGGGCTTCGGCGTGGAGGCTTACCTGTTCGCCTCGCTCGTCTATTTCGTGTTCTGCTTCGCCATGTCCCGCTACAGCCAGAACCTGGAGCGCGAACTGGAGCGCGGCCACGTGCGTACCGAAAGAGGGGCCTGAAATGGCGGACAAGCCGATGATCGAGATGCGCGGCGTGGGCAAGTGGTTCGGTAAGTTCCAGGTGCTCAAGAACGTCGACATCAGCGTCGCTCAGGGGGAAAAGATCGTCCTTTGCGGCCCATCGGGCTCGGGCAAGTCGACGCTCGTGCGCCTGGTGAACGGCCTCGAGCCCTACCAGGCGGGCAAGGTGACGGTGGACGGCATCGAACTGAAGAACGACGCCAAGACGATCGAGGCCGTGCGCGGCGAGGTCGGCATGGTGTTCCAGAGCTTCAACCTGTTCCCGCACCTCACGGCGCTGGAGAACCTGACGCTCGCGCCGGTGTGGGTGCGGCGCATGCCAAAGAAGGAAGCCGAGGCGCTCGCGCTGCAGCTCCTTGAGCGCGTGCGCATCGCCGAACAGGCGCACAAGTACCCGGCGCAGCTCTCCGGCGGCCAGCAGCAGCGCGTGGCCATCGCGCGGGCGCTGGCGATGAAGCCGAAGATCATGCTATTCGACGAACCCACCTCGGCGCTCGATCCGGAGATGATCAAGGAGGTGCTCGACGTGATGGTCGAGCTCGCCGGCGAAGGCATGACCATGGTGGTGGTGACCCACGAGATGGGTTTTGCGCGCACCGTGGCCGACCGTGTCGTGTTCATGGACCAGGGCGAGATCGTCGAATCGGCCGCGCCCAAGACATTTTTCGAGGCGCCGCGCACCGATCGCGCGCGCCTGTTCCTCAGTCAGATCCTCGGACACTAGCTATGCTAGACTTTTTTCGCTCTTAACCATAAGCAAGCAAAGGAGATTTCCATGGGCGCGATACTGCAATCCCTCAGCCGCACCGTCATCGCCGGGGTCGTCCTTCTGGTCGTCATCGTGCTCATCGTCGGCCTGGCCACCGGCGGCTGGGTCAACCTGTCGAGCCACGCGTGGTGGGCGTTTTTCATGCGCTGGCTGCATGTGCTCTCCGGCGTGATGTGGATCGGTCTGCTTTGGTACTTCAATTTCGTGCAGACGCCGTCGATGCCGAAGATCCCCGACGAGCAAAAGCCAGCCATCAGCAAGGTGATCGCGCCCGAGGCGCTGTTCTGGTTCCGCTGGTCGGCGCTTGCCACGATCGTCACCGGGTTGATCCTTGCCTCGATGAACATGTACCTGGTTCAGGCGATGTCGCTGCAGCGGCCATTCACCGCCATCGGCATCGGCATGTGGCTCGGGCTGGTGATGGCGTTCAATGTCTGGTTCATTATCTGGCCGAACCAGAAGAAGGCGCTCGGCATGGTGCAGGTCGCCGCCGAAGAAAAGGCAGCCGCGGCGCGCAAGGCAGGCCTCACCTCGCGCCTCAACACGCTGCTGTCGATCCCGTTGCTCTACTGCATGGTGGCGCAGCAGAACGGCGGCCTGTAGGCAGGCCGCTAACGCGGCGCGAGTTGCTCCAGCCCGCGCAGGCGCGAGCCTGCGCGGATGCCGCGCGCGGCGAACCAGCCCTGCGCCATTTCCAGCGCGAAGCGCGCCGGCCGCGCCGCGCAGTGCGACTCCTCGGTGAGCGGCCGCATGTCCTCGATATTCAGGATGGCGCCGCGCTCGTCGATGAAAGCCACCGACAGCGGCAGCAGCGTGTTCTTCATCCACATG
>JBDTMD010000416.1:0-2909 GCA_039934435.1 Burkholderiales bacterium | reverse complement strand
GAGTGCTCAGCATCGTCATCTCCACCCTCGCGTTCTTCGTCGCCGGTTTTTTTCTCAAGCGCTGGGCCGACGACAACGGCTTCCCCAAGGGCATGACGTTGAACATCAGCCTATTCGTCGCGGCAATCGCGATCTCGTATGCAGTCGCCTGGATCGTCGACAAGGTGGCGGCACTCGCAAGCCCATAGACGGAAACCGCGGCGTGCGCCGCGCCCTTGTAGCATCCTCCCATGACTACTCCGTCGCCGGCCGCCCGCACGTCCGCCCTTGCTCCTTTTCGCGTTCGCAGCTTTCGTTTTCAATGGCCGGCGGATCTCGCGACCTCCTGGGCGTTCGAGATGGAGGCGCTGATCCTCGGCTGGTACGTGCTCACCACCACAGGCTCGGTGCAGCAACTGGTGGTCTTCGGCGCCCTGGCATGGCTGGGGTCCCTGTTCTCGCCGTTCTTCGGTGTCGCCGGAGACCGTATCGGCGTTCGCGCTCTGCTTTGCATAACGCGCGGCGGCTACGCGCTGCTGGCAGCGGTGCTGACGGTGCTGACGTTGAGCGGCACGCTGGCGCCCTGGCATGTGTTCGCAATAGCGGCGATCGCCGGACTGATGCGGCCTTCCGACATGGCGATGCGCATGGTGCTAGTTGGACAGACGATACGCCCCGAGATGCTGATGGGAGCGCTCGGCATCTCGCGCACCACCTCGGACACGGCAAGGATCGCGGGCGCGCTCGCCGGCACCGGCGGCGTCGCGCTCATCGGCATGGGCGCGGCCTACGTGGTGGTCACGGGGATATACGTTGCCGCGTTCCTGCTTTCGCTGGGAGTTGCAGGCGCACCCGCCCGGGCGGCGCAAGACAGGGCGAATACCGCGGCGGTGAAGGTGCTCGCCGGCCTGCGACAAGGGGTGCGCTATGTCTGGGACAAGCCCGACCTGCTCGGTGCATTGAGCATGGCCTTTCTGGTCAATCTGCTCGCGTTTCCCTTTTTCCTCGGGCTGCTGCCGTATGTCGCCAGGGACGTCTATGGGATCGGGCAGTCGGGACTGGGTTATCTCGCCGCGGCATTCGCGACGGGCGCGCTCGCCGGCTCGCTCGTGGTCGGCGCGAGCCGCCTGCCGCTACGCGCCGGGCGCGTCATGCTCTTGAGCGGCGCAATCTGGTTCGTAGCGATCCTTCTGTTCGGCCAGAATCAATCCATCGCCGCGGGGCTCGTGCTGCTCTGCATTGCGGGATTCGTGCAGAGCTTCTGCCTCACGCCGCTGGCCGCGGTCATGCTGCGTGGCTCAAGCGAGGAGATGCGCGGCCGCGTCATGGGATTGCGCATCCTCGCCATCTGGGGACTGCCGCTGGGGCTGCTCGCGGCCGGGCCGATCATTGCGCACCTGGGCTATTCCGCGTCGACGCTGATCTATGCCGGCCTCGGTCTGGCGGCAACGCTTGCCATCGCTTACCGCTGGCGCCGCGCGCTGTGGCTGCGCTCGGCGGCCGCCAACGCGCATCTCTAGGCAACGTCGGCTCCTGCGGCGACGGCGCCATGTGTGGAATCCTATCCGCCAATTGCGGACTCGGAATGAAACTGCGGCTAGACCGACGCGCGCCGCGGCGCGCTCGAGCCCTTGATCTGCGTGCGGTGCATGATGCGCCGCGCGGCCGGATCGAAGGCATCGCGCCGGTGCATGGTGCTGCGGTTGTCCCAGAGGACCAGGTCACCCAGCGCCCACTTGTGCCGGTAGACTGCAGTTTCCACGTAGGACCAGAGTTGGTCCAGCACGCGCTCGGATTCCTGCAGGTCCAGTCCCATGATGCAGGCGTTGCGCCGGCGGCCGAGATAGAGCGCCCGGTCCCCGGAAACCGGATGCTCGATGACGATCGGATGCGGCGTGCCCACCGACGTCCGCGGGTCATCGGAAGGCGAAAGGCCCTTGCGCACGGTGCCGCCGGAATCGTAGGTGCCGTCGTGCTTCAGGGTCAGGCCCGCGAGTCGCTGCAGCAGCGGGCGCGGCACTTTCGCCAGTGCCGCCTTCATGCTGCAGAACCAGGTGTCGCCGCCCGTCTGCGGAATTTCCAGTGCATAGAGCATGGACGCGTCGGGCGGACGCGGCGCGTAGCTCATGTCGGTATGCCACAGCGCCTCGCCATCGCCGAGCGCGCCGATCGGCTCGCCGCGGTCGTCGCGCACGTTCGACACGACATAGACATCCGGATATCCCGGCGGCGACTTGCGCCCGGCACCCTGGTTCGGCGGCGGATCGAGCTCGCCGAAACGCCGCGAGAACGCGAGCAGATCGTCGTCCGTGAGCCGCTGCTGGCGAAAGGCGAGGACATCGTGCCGGTACCAGGCTTGCTTGATGACATCGATCTGCGCCGCGCTCACCGACGCAAGGTCGACGCCTTGCACTTCCGCCCCGACGGTCCCGGATGGCAGGATCTTCAGCAGCCCGGCGTTATCTGCTGCGTTCATCGCCGCTAGTTTAGCTTCACTGCCTTGCGAAGGAGATCAGGATCTTGCCGGAACGGCCGCTGCGCGCCGCGTGCGCAACCGCTTCCTTGATCTTGCGGATCGGGTAGACGGCTTCCACCTCCACCGCGAGGGTGCCGTCGGCCACCTTCGACGCAAGCTCCCGATACAGGGCCGCGATCTGCGCCGGCGGCGTATCGACAAACCACTTGCGCAGCCAGAAGCCCTGCAGCCGCACGTCGCGAAACACGGTTTCCCGGCCGTCGACCATGCACGGCTCACCGCTCAGGATGCCGTAGTTGACCACGGTCCCGCCGTCGCTCACGCAACGCGCGAGGCGCTGCGTGCCCGCGCCGCCCACGGCGTCGATGGCGAGCGGCAGGGCGGACTCGCCGATCGCGGCGCGCACCCTTTTGTCCAGATCCGGACCGTCGGTCAGTACGACGTCGCCGCCGAC
>JBDTMD010000415.1:0-2911 GCA_039934435.1 Burkholderiales bacterium | reverse complement strand
CAGCACGCGCGCATCCCCATGGCCGACATCCTGCAGCGCATCCTCGAGACCAAGCGCGCTGAAATCCGCGCCGCGCAAACTGCGATTCCGCTGGCGGAACTGGAGCGCCGCGCGCGCGCCGCGCCGCCGCCGCGGGACTTTGTCGGCGCATTGCGCGCGAAGATCGCCGCAGGACGGCCTGCGGTGATTGCAGAATCGAAGCGCGCCAGTCCCTCCAAGGGGCTGTTGCGCGAAAACTACGATCCGGCGGCGATCGCGCGCAGCTACGAGCGCGGCGGCGCCGCCTGCCTGTCGGTGCTCACCGATCACGAATATTTCCAAGGCGCGCCGGAACATCTCGTAGCCGCACGCAACGCCTGCGCGCTGCCGGTGCTGCGCAAGGACTTCATGATCGATGCCTACCAGGTGCTCGAATCCCGTGCCATGGGCGCGGACTGCATCCTGTTGATCGCTGCTGCGCTCGAACTGCCGATGATGCAGGAGCTCGAGCAGACCGCATTTGGGCTTGGCATGGCCGTGCTTGTAGAGGCGCACGACGGCGCGGAACTTGAGCTGGCGTTGCAGCTGCGCACGCCGCTCGTCGGCATCAACAATCGGAACCTGCGCACGTTCGAAACCCGGCTCGATACGACGCTGCAATTGCTTTCGCGCGTGCCGGCGGAGCGCATCGTCGTTTCGGAAAGCGGCATAGCGACACCAGAGGATGTTCAAAAGCTTTCGCGCCAGGGAGTTCGGGCATTCTTGGTGGGCGAAGCGTTAATGCGAGCCGCCGATCCAGGCGACGCCCTCTTAAAGCTGTTAAATTAGAATGTAAGGTATTGATTAATAAAGAGATATAATAGTAAAGGCGACTGTTGCGCTATCGCAACAAGTTTGCCTCCTATATAGCGAGATTCGCACGATAGCGTTGCTCCCGCGCAATGGCGCGAGAGACAATTCCGGCAACTTCTCACGTGAGGGGTTGAACGCGGGGGGACGTTAGTACCCCGTTTTTTTCCAACTAGTCGGGAGACTAATCCAAATGCAAAAGAAACTTTTGACGATGGCAGTAGCCAGCGCGCTGGCGGTGCCGGTTGTCGCGTTTGCGCAGGTGACGGTGTACGGCACGATCGACACCGGCCTGCGCCAGGAAGGCAAGATCAGCACCGTCGCTGGTGGCGCAACGAACGGTAGTCGGATGTCGGTGACCGATGGTCAGCGCACCACGAACCGCTGGGGCCTGAAGGGCACCGAGGATCTGGGCGGCGGCCTGAACGCCAACTTCACGCTGGAAGGTCAGTATTCGTCCGACACGGGAGCCCTCGGCTCCGGCCCGACCGGCGCGACGAGCCAAGGCCTGTTCCAGCGCAAGGCGATCGTCGGCCTTTCGAGCGGCGGCAACAGCGTCGACCTCGGCCGCGACTACACGGTGAACTTCAAGTCGCAGGGCATCTATGACCCGATGAGCTACACCTACACGGGCGTCACGCCGTCCGCGGGGACGAACACCGCGGGTGTGCGCTCGAGCAACATGGTGACGGCGGGCTTCCGCTTCGGCACCGGCGGCATTCGTGTTGACTACGCCCTGGGCGAAGTGACCGCGAATAACAGCTGGGGTACGCGCACCGGCATTATGGGCGACTTCGCCTTCGGACCCGTGACCGTGACTGGCGCCTTGTCGTCGAGCAAAGACGCGGCGACCGGTACGCTGACGACCAAGACCACCAACTTCGGCGGCAAGTACGACATGGGCGCGCTCACGTTCCGCGCCGGTACGTCGTCGACGCAAACCGACGGCGCTGGCAAGACCCCGATGATCCTGCTGGGCGTGCAGTACGCCATTTCGCCCACGCTGAACGGGCGGGTCGGCTACTACCAGACCAAGTTTGAAAGCACGGGTGGCGCGGAAGTGGGCAAGAGCAAGCTGTTCATCGTCGCGCTGGACTACTCTCTGTCCAAGCGCACGACGACGTACGTCGAGGTCGACAAGCGCACGCTTAGCGGCACCGCGAATGCGGGCGCCGTTGGCTCGCCCATGGACGGCGCAACCGCGGTCGCGGTTGGCATTGCGCACTCGTTCTAAGTTGCAGCCGGTCTAGTACCGGTAGCTTCAGCACGTTCAACGCCGCCCCTCGGGGCGGCTTTTTTTTGCCCACGCGGATTGCGATTTTGTAAGATGGCACCATGACTCACCGCCTTACATCCTGGCTTCTGACGGCCTTATCGACCGTCATCCTCGCCGGCTGCGCATTGCCCGGTGCGGAGCGGCCGCGACCGACGGAGCAGACCGAGTTCCGGATCCCGCCGGACTCCGTGCCGCAGCTCGGGCTGTGCCGCATCTGGTATGTGGACTTGCCGCCTGAGTGGCAGCCCCCCGCGATGCCGTGCGCCCGCGCTCACGATCTTGCCGGCAAGCACGGTGGCCGCGTGCTCAAGGCGATTGCGCCCAAATCGTTCCAGGACGGTCGCACATTGAGCATGGACTACGGCCCGAGCGAATTTGCCGGCATCGCGCCGGAGCAGTTGCCGCCGCCCGGCTATTGCCGGCCCTGGAACGACCGCCTGCCCGCGGATAAGCAACCGGCGCCGATGACCTGCGAGCGCGCGGCGCAGCTGGTGAAAAAGAACGGCGGCCGCGTGCTGTACATGCCGGGTCCGGAGCTGAAATGAAGCCTTTCGCCGACGTGCTGGACCAGGCGATCGTCGAATTCGACCGCGCGTTGCGCGCCATCGCCGGCGTGCATCATGCCGAGCGACCTTCCCCTGCCAGCAATATCGCGGAAGGCGATCTGGACGCCTCGGCGCGCGCGCATTCGGCGGCGTTGATGCGCGTCAATCACGTCGGCGAGGTCTGCGCGCAGGCGCTGTATCAGGGGCAGGCCATGACCGCGCGCGACGCACACACGCAGGCTTCGCTGCAGCGTGCAGCGCG
>JBDTMD010000414.1:0-2922 GCA_039934435.1 Burkholderiales bacterium | reverse complement strand
ACCACGGGCGCGCCGCCGCCGATGGCCACGGGGCCCACCATGACGCGGCTGGAATTGCGGCGCTCGAGCATGCCTATTTCAGCGTCAGGCGCGCGACCTCGACGTTCACGTAAGGCTTGAGGTCGACGGGTTGGTCGTTGTAGATGAGCTTCACATGCTGCGCGTTGCCGATGACCAGGGAAAAGGGCGGCACGCCGTCCACCACCCGCTCGCTGCCCGCCGCATGCAGGTGCGAAACGAGAAGCTTGCCGGTGCCGCTCGTAATCTCCACCCACGATTCCTGCTCGAAACGCAGCACGATGCGCCGCCACGACCCTGGCGTGCCGTCTTCCTGATCAGCTATGAACGGGATGCTCACCACCGGCGCGGCACGGGTCCGGGGAGGGGCACTCGCCGTCAGTGCTGGACTCGCCTTGGGCGCGGCATTCGCCTGCGGCGCGACGGTCTCCTGGGGCGCCGCGCGGGCCCGGGGCGCCGCGCTGGCCAGTTCGATCCGCGCCGGCTCGGCAGGCTGCTGCGCCGCCGACACGAAGCTCAGGCGCGCCGCCCCGGCACGCTCCTGGCGCCACTGCACGACGACGGCGGCGACCACCGCCAGCAGGACTACGGATAGAACGGCGTAGGCGAGGTTCGAGCGCCGCGAACCGTCGGAGAACGGCACCGGCTGGCGAAAGCGTTGCGCGAGGCGCTCGAAATCGGGCAGTTCCTGCCCCGCGCCCACGCGCGCCACCAGCGCGTCGCCGTCGAGCCCGAGCAGGCGCGCGTAGCTGCGCACCATGCCGCGCACTGCCGCGCCGCCGGGCAGCCGGCGCCACTCGCCGCGCTCCAGCGCATCGAGCTGGCGCGGCGCGAACTTCAGCTGGCGCGCCGCCTCATCCATCGCGAGCCCGGCGGCTTCACGGGCGCGCGCCAGGACCGTGCCGACCGGTTCTTCGACGACCGGCGGCGGCGTGCTGACGGCGTCCGGCTGCAGCTCACTCATAGTTGCCGCGTTGCAGGGCCTGGAATTCCGGCGACCCCGGAAATCGCCGGCGCAGCTGGATCGCATAAGACTGTTCCGCGGCGCGCGCGCCGAGGCGCTGTTCGACGCGCAGCGCGAGCCACAGCGACTCGGCGCTCGGCTGCGCGAGCGCGGCGTGCTGTGCCAGGATGCGGCGCGCCTCGTCGAAACGGCCCTGGCGGTAGCGCAACTGCGCGAACTGCAGCTGCGCGACCGCCAGGTTCGGATCGATGCGCAGCGCGCGCTGCAGATTCTCGTCCGCCGTGGCCAGGTCGCCGGTGCGCAGGGCGCAGCTCCCCGCAGCGGCGTAGGTGCGGGCCGGCGTCGCGTACAGCGGATTTTCCAGCGCGCGCCGGAAATACGGCCGCGCCTCGTCCTCGCGGCCGATCTGGCACAGGAACCAGCCGTAATTGTGGTTGATGTCGGGATCGCCTGGCGCGTAGCTCAGGGCGCGCTCGAAGTTCTGCTCCGCAAGCACGTTCTCGCGCAGTTCCATGTACACCAGGCCGAGCACCCCGTAGGCCGTGGCGTAGCTCGGGTCGGCGGCCACCGCCGTGCGCAGCTCCTCGAGCGCGACGCTCATGTTGCCGCGCGCGTAGTACGCCGTGCCGAGCTCGGTGTGAATGCGCGCGCGGTTGCGCGGCGCCGTCGGCTCGCCGACGATCGTGCCGGTGTTGCCGACCGGGCCCTCCACTGGCGTCGCGCAGCCGGCCGCGAGCACGAGAATCACGCAAACGAGGCGGCGCATCAGGCGCGTACCTCGGTCAGGCGCAGCTTCGCGCTGCGGCGCGTGCGGTCGGCGACGTCGCCGGCCAGCTGGCCGCAGGCGGCATCGATGTCGTCGCCGCGCGTCTTGCGCGTGGTCACCGTGACGCCCTTCGCCTGCAGGATGGCGGCGAAGCCGCGGATGCGCTCGGCGCTCGAACGCACGAAGCCCGAATTCGGGAACGGATTGAACGGGATCAGATTGAACTTGCAGCTGATGCGCGCCGCGAGCCGCGCCAGCGCGCGCGCCTCGGCGTCGCCGTCGTTGACGCCGTCGAGCATCACGTACTCGAAGGTGATGAAGTCGCGCGGCGCCTTTTCCAGGTAACGCTCGCAGGCCTTGAGCAGGTCGCGGATCGGATACTTGCGGTTGACCGGCACGAGGCGGTCGCGCAGCGCGTCGTCGGGCGCGTGCAGCGACACCGCGAGCGCCACCGGGCAGGCGTCGCGCAGCCGGTCCATGCCGGGGATCACGCCCGAGGTCGACACCGTGACGCGGCGGCGCGACAGGCCGTAGGCGTTGTCGTCCAGCATCAGGCGCAGCGCCGGAATGACGTTGTCGAGATTGAGCAGCGGCTCGCCCATGCCCATCAGCACGACGTTGGTCACCGGGCGCGCGCCGCCGAGCAGGCGCTGCGCCAGCCACAGCTGGCCGACGATCTCCGCCGTGCCGAGATTGCGGTTGAAGCCCTGCTTGCCGGTAGAGCAGAACGCGCAGTCGAGCACGCACCCCGCCTGGCTCGACACGCACAACGTGCCGCGGTTGGTTTCCGGAATGAACACCGCGTCGACGGCGTTGGCGCCGTCCACCTTGAGCAGCCACTTGCGCGTGCCGTCGGTGGCCGTGCTGTCGCCGACGATTGTTGGCGCCGCGACCCGCGCCGCGCCGGCCAGCTTGGCGCGCAAGTCTTTCGCCAGGTCGCTCATGCGCGCGAAATCGGCCTCCCCGGACTGGTGCACCCAGCGCAGGACCTGGCGCGCGCGGAACGGCTTTTCGCCCAGCGAGGCGAAATAGGCGGCGAGGCCGTCGGCGTCGTAGTCGAGGAGATTGGGCTTCATGTCAGCGCGAGAATACCTCGCAGGCCGCAAAGAAATACGCGATCTCGACGCGCGCCGTCTCGGGCGCGTCCGAGCCGTGCACGGCGTTGGCGTCGATG
>JBDTMD010000413.1:0-2925 GCA_039934435.1 Burkholderiales bacterium | reverse complement strand
TAGCAGCTCTTCATCCAGTCGAGGTAGTTCGTCATCTTCACGCCGGCGATCTGCGTGGGGTATTCGTCGTCCACGGGAAACGGCGGCAGCTGGTTCACCGGCGCGAGCAGGAATTCGTTGGTTTCGAGGAACTGGCGCAGGCGCTGGTAGAGCTCAGTACGCAGGCCCTCGGCGCGCGCGATCTTCGCGCCGTCGAGCGCCAGGCCCTGCTCGATGTTCCAGATCACCGTGTCCTTCAGTTGCGCACGATGCGTTTTCAGCAGCGGCGCAAAGCGCTGCGCGAAGGAAATCGCGCGCAGCGTCTCGAACGCTTCGGTCGCGCCGCTGAAGTCGGGGCAGGCCTCTTCGACGATGCAGCCGAGGTCGTCGAACACCTTGCGTTGCGCTTCCAGCACGGCCGTCACAGCGGGCTCTACCGGCAACCCGCCGAAGTCCCGCGTCCAGGCGACGCGCACCTTGTTGAACGAGCGATTCAGCGGCCGGGCGAACACCAGCCCCGGCTCGGTGATCGACACCGGTGCGCGCCGGTCCGGGCCGGCCATGGCCGAGAACAGAAACGCGGCGTCCGCCACGGTGCGCGCGATCGGGCCGATCACCGGCTGCGTGTCCCAGGCGTTGGCCGCCGGCCAGGACGGCACGCGCCCTGGCGTCGGCCGGAAGCCGACGACGTTGCAGTAATTGCCGGGATTGCGCAGGCTCGCGGCGAGGTCCGAGCCGTCGGCGAACGGCAGCATGCCGCAGGCAACCGCCGCTGCCGCGCCGCCCGAGGAGCCGCCCGCGGTCTTCGTCAGGTCGTAAGGATTCCTCGTCGCGCCGAACACCTTGTTGAACGTATTGCTGCCGGCACCGAACTCGGGGGTATTGGTCTTGCCGAGGGTGATCGCGCCCGCGGCCTTGAGGCGCTCGACGAGCAGCGCGTCCTCGGTCGGCAGATTGTCCTTGTAGACCAGCGAGCCGAGCGTGGTGCGGATGCCTTTCGTCGCCACCAGGTCCTTGTAGGCGATGGGCAGGCCGGCGAGCGGCCCGGCGCGGCCTTTGCTGCGGTCCAGGGCCTTCGCCTCCTGCAGCGCCTGATCGGGCAGGAAGGTGACGATGGCATTGACCTTGGGATTGAGGCGCTCGATCTGCGCGATGAACGCGCTTACCATTTCGGTGGCGGAAAGCTTGCGCGAGCCGATCAGCCCGGCGAGCTTGCGCGCAGAAAGAAAACAGAGATCCACTATTCCATAAGGTTAGCGTAGAGCGGCGACGTAAGGTAGCGCTCGCCGTAGGACGGCAGCACCGCGACGATCATCTTGCCCTTGTTGTCGTCGCGCCGCGCGAGCTGCAGCGCGGCCCAGATCGCCGCGCCCGAGGAGATGCCGACGAACAATCCCTCCTGCTTCGCCAGCTGGCGCGCGACATCGAGGGCATCGTCGTTCTTCACGCGAATGATCTCGTCGTAGATCTTGCGATTCAGCACCTCGGGTATGAAACCGGCGCCCAGCCCCTGGATCATGTGCGGGCCCTTCGGGCTGCCGGAGAGCACCGCCGAAGCGTCGGGCTCGACCGCGACGCACTTGAACGAGGGCTTGCGCTTCTTGATCACTTCGCCCACGCCGGTGATGGTGCCGCCGGTGCCGATGCCCGAAACCAGGATGTCGGCCTTGCCGTCGGTGTCGTTCCAGATCTCCTCGGCGGTGGTCCTGCGGTGCACCTCGGGATTGGCCGGGTTGCCGAACTGGTCGGGCATGAAGTAGCGCTTCGGATCGGAAGCCACCAGCTCCTTCGCGCGGTTCACCGCACCGATCGCTCCTTCAGCCGCGGGCGTCAGGACCAACTCGGCGCCGTAGGCCTTGATCACCGCGCGGCGCTCCTTGCTCATGGTCTCGGGCATGAACATCACGCAGCGATAGCCCTTCACCGCGCAGACCCAGGCGAGCGCGATGCCGGTGTTGCCGCTCGTCGGCTCGACGATCACCGTGTCGGGCTTGAGCTTCCCGGCGCGCTCCGCGGCCTCGATCATCGACACCCCGATGCGGTCCTTGACGCTTGCGCCGGGGCTGTAGAACTCGAGCTTGGCCAGCACCTGCGCCGCGCAGCCCTTGGCGAGGCGGTTGATGCGCACCAGGGGCGTGTTGCCCACCAGGTCGATGACCGAGTCCGCGATTTTCATGTTGTTCCTTTCAGGTTTTGCGCCGGTGGACGACGACCTCGAGGTAATCGGCGGGCAGCACCAGGGAATCATCTCCCCGATTGAGCTCGCTGGCCAGCGCCGTGAGGTCGGCGGCGAGCGCCGCCTGCTTGTCGGCATCGAGCGCGCCGAAGGCCTTGTTCATCGGCCCGTAGTAGGTGCGGAACGTGTCGAGCCAGTGGCGCGCCGAGCGGTAGCGGAACACGAAATCCTTCCGGCTCACCTCGATGCGTTGGCCGGGAAACAGCTCGCGCAGCCGCTCTTCGGTGCCCCAGAGCATCGGCGGCTTCAACCCCGCCGCCGGCGGGATGTAGCGGCCGAGCACCTTGAAGATGCCGCCGACGAAACTCGCCGGCGTCCAGTTGGCAAGCCCGATCTTGCCGCCGGGCTTGCACACGCGCGCGAGCTCCGCCGCCGCCTGCTCCTGATTGGGCGTGAACATCACGCCGAAGGTCGAGACCACGGCGTCGAAGCTCGCGTCGGGGTACTGCAGCTTTTCGGCGTCGGCCTGCTCGAAGCGCACGTCGAGGCCCTCGGCGCTGGCGCGGGCGCGCCCGCGCTCGAGCAGAGACGCCACGTAGTCGGTCGACACCACGTCGCAAAAACGGCGCGCCGCGGCCAGCGTGGCGTTGCCGTTGCCGGCTGCCACGTCGAGGACCGATTGTCCGGCGCGCAGATCGAGCGCCTCGCACAGCGACTCGCCGACGATCTGCAGCGTGGTGCCGATGACCGCGTAGTCGCCCGCGGACCAG
>JBDTMD010000412.1:0-2928 GCA_039934435.1 Burkholderiales bacterium | reverse complement strand
AAGCGCCGCGGCCTCGCCGGCGAGACCGCGGCGCGCTTTGGCGTCGGCTACGCGCCCGATGACTGGCAGGCGCTCAAAGGCGCCTTTCCCGACTATGACAACGCCGCCCTCGTCGAATGTGGCCTGGTGATCGAGGGCGAGGGCAGGCGCTACGACCGCTTCCGCGACCGCGTGATGTTCCCGATCTTCAACCGCCGTGACACGGTGGTCGGCTTCGGCGGGCGCGTGCTGGGCGAGGGCGAGCCGAAGTACCTCAACTCGCCGGAAACGCCGCTGTTTCAGAAGGGGCAGGAGATCTACGGGCTCGGGCACGCGCGCGACGCGATCCGCGAGGCCAAGCGCGCGCTGGTAGTCGAGGGCTACATGGATGTCCTGGCGCTTTCGCAGCACGAGGTTGGCTACGCGGTGGCGACGCTCGGCACCGCGACGACGCCGGTGCACGTCACGCGGCTCCTGCGCGAGCTGCGCGAAAGCGGCAGCGAGCTGGTGTTCTGCTTCGATGGCGACAGCGCCGGGCGCAAGGCCGCGTGGCGCGCGCTCGAGGTGAGCCTGCCGCTCGCCACCGACACGACGGCACTGCGCTTTCTGTTCCTGCCCGAAGGCGAGGATCCGGACAGCTACGTGCGCGCGCACGGCAAGCAGGCGTTCGAGCGGCTGATCGCGCAGGCGCAGACCCTGTCGGGGTTTCTGCTGGGCGAGCTGCGCGCGCAGTCCGACCTGGGCGCCGCCGAAGGCCGGGCGCGGTTCCAGGTTACGGCCAAGCCGCTGATCCAGCGCCTGGCCGCGCCGGCGCTGCGCCAGCAGCTGATCCGCGCGGTGGCGGAGCTGGCGCAGATCGCGCCCGATTACGCGGCGAGCTTCTACGCCGCCGAGGGCGAAGCGACGCCTCGCCGGCCCGCCTTCGGCAAGGCACGGGCGCCGATTCCCAAGACCGAGGAGCAGCACCTGCTGCGCTGCGTGGTGACCCATCCCGCGCTTGCCGAGGAGCTCGACGAGGATCTGCTCGACCCCGACGCGCCGGAATCGGCGGCGCTCACGGCGCTGGCCGCGGAGCTGGCGGACGCCGAAGCCATGAGCGGCGCCGTGCTGGTCGAGCGCTACCAGGGAACGCAGTTCGAGAAGGCCGTGTTCCAGGCGCAGGAGTCGGCCATCGACCAGGGCGTGACGCCGGAGTCGGCGGCGCAGGAATTCCGCCAGCTGCAGATCGCCCTGCGCATCCGCCGCAAGCATCGCGAGATCGAAGTGCTCAAGGGCCAGGTGGAGGCCAATCCGGCGTTGAACGCCGAGCTGCATCAGCGAGTCAAAGAGCTGCACCAATTGAAAGCTCAGCGGTCCTGAGAGGCGGAATAAGGTAGAATCGCCCCCTTTTTTCCGGCCCGTAGTCCCCGGGCGAGGACGAGGCAAGAATGGTCAAGGCAAAGCGCAAGTCGAAGGCGAAACAACCTCGCAAGGCTGGAAAAAAAGTCAGAGCTATCAAGATCTTGAAGAAGAAAATGGCGCGGCCCGCGCACAAGGCGCGCGTGAAAGCGCGCGCGCACGCGAAAAAACCGCTCAAAGGCAAGCCTGCGCGCCCCGCCGCAAAAAAACCGCTCAAGGCCGTCGCACCGCTCAAGGCGCAGGGCAAGGCGCCGGCGGCGGCAAAAATCGACGACAAGGCGAAAAAGCCGACCATCAAGAGCGCCAAGGCGGCGCTCGAGCAACTCGAAGCGAAGCTCGCCGAAGGCCTGAAGTCGAAGGCGGGGCGCGGCCGCCCCGGGCGCAAGTCGAAGAAGGAAGAATGGCTCGCGGCGATGGCCGTGCTGCCGAAGGAAGACGCCGAGACCCGCCGCACGCGCCTGAAGACGCTGATCAAGCTCGGCAAGGACCGCGGCTTCCTGACCTACGCCGAGATCAACGACCACCTGCCCGACGACCTGGTGGACGCCGAGCAGATCGAAGCCATCATCTCGACCTTCGGCGACATGGGCATCCAGGTCTACGACCAGGCGCCCGACCAGGAACAGCTGCTGATCACCGCCGAGTCGGCGCAGGTTGCGCCCACGGACGAGGACGTCGAGGAGCAGGCCGAAGCCGCGCTGTCGACGGTCGACTCGGAGTTCGGCCGCACCACCGACCCGGTGCGCATGTACATGCGCGAGATGGGATCGGTCGAGCTGCTGACGCGCGAAGGCGAGATCGAGATCGCCAAACGCATCGAAGAGGGTTTGCGCCACATGGTGCAGGCGATCAGCGCCTGCCCGACCACGGTGCGCGAGATCCTCGACCTCGCCGAAAAAGTCGATAAGGAGGAGATGCGCATCGACGAGGTAGTGGACGGCCTCATCGACCCGAGCGCCAAGGACGAGTTCGATCCAAAGAAGGCGGAAGCCGTGAGCGAGGAGGAGGAAGAAGAGCAGATCGAGGAAGAGGAAGGCGAAAGCGAAGAGGACGAGGGCGCCGCCCAGACAGCGAGCCTGCTCGCGCTGCGCAACGCAGCGCTGGAGAAGTTCGCGCGCATCCGCCGCCTGTTCGATCGCAAGCTGCGCGTGCTGGAGAACAAGGGCTCCAAGGACAAGGACTATCTGCGCGTGCGCGACCAGATTTCGGCCGAGCTGATGACCATCCGCTTCACCGCGCGCACCGTCGAGCGCCTGTGCGACAGCGTCAGGAGCCTGGTCGACAACATCCGCAGCCACGAACGGCAGATCCACGACATCTCGGTGAACAAGGCGCTGATGCCGCGCCAGCACTTCATCAAGGTGTTCGTCGGGACCGAGGGCTCGAAGCGCTGGCTGGGCGGCGAAGTGAACGGCAACCATCCGTGGAGCGAGCAGCTGACGCGCCTCGAGCCGGCGATCCTCGAGCTGCTGGGCAAGATCCAGGGCGTACAGCAGAAGATCGGCATCTCGATCAAGGACCTGAAGGACATCAACAAGCAGATGTCCACCG
>JBDTMD010000411.1:0-2933 GCA_039934435.1 Burkholderiales bacterium | reverse complement strand
GAATTCATCCTGCCCGGCGGCACGCGCGCCGCGGCCGCCGCCCATCTCGCGCGTACCGTGTGCCGGCGCGCCGAGCGCAGCCTCGTCGCCCTCGGCCGCCGCGAGCCGGTCGGCGAGCGCGCGCGCCAGTACGTCAACCGCCTGTCCGACCTGCTGTTCGTTCTTGGCCGCGCCCTGAACCGCGCCGCCCGGCGCGGTGACGTGCTCTGGAAGCACGACAGAAAGACAAAATTGGCGCGGCGCGCGGACCCGACGTGAAAGCCCTCGTGTTCGACGTGTTCGGCACGGTGGTCGACTGGCGCGGCTCGCTCATTCGCGAGGGACGGCTGCTCGGTCGCCGCAAAAAGCTGAAAGTGGACTGGGCCGCGTTCGCCGACGCCTGGCGCGCCGGCTACCGCCCGGCGATGGCGCGCGTGCGCTCGGGCGAGCTGCCGTGGACAAAAATAGACGATCTGCACCGCATGATCCTGGACGATTTGCTGGCAAAGTTCGATATTCGCGTCCTCAAGGAACAAGAAATCGTGGAATTCAATCACGCTTGGCATCGCCTCAAGCCCTGGCCCGACGCGAAGGCGGGCCTCGCGAAGCTCAAGCGCCGGCACGTCATTGCCACGCTGTCCAACGGCAACGTCGCTCTGCTGACCAACATGGCCAAGCATGCCGGGCTGCCCTGGGACTGCATCCTCTCGGCCGAGGTGGTGCGCCACTACAAACCGGACCCCGAGGCCTACCTCGGCGCCGCGGACCTGCTCGGCGTGCGCCCGGGCGAGCTGATGCTGGTCGCGGCGCACAAGGACGATCTGCGCGCCGCGCGCGCCTGCGGTCTGAAGACCGCGTTCGTGACGCGCCCGCGCGAATACGGCCCGGCGGTGAAGGTGGACGTGTCGCGCGACCCGGCCTTCGATTTTCACGCGCGCAATTTCAACGACCTTGCCCGGCAGCTGGCGGCCTGATGGCGACGAAGAAAAAGGCCGCCGCACCGCGCCACCGCCTGCTGATCGTCGACGACGAGGAGTCGGTGCGGCTGCTGCTTGCGCGCCACGCCACCAACGGCCTGAAGGCCGAAGTGCAGCTCGCCGGCACCTGCGAGGAGGCGCTGCACCTCGCCAACCACTACGCCTACGACGCGATCCTGCTCGACCTGATGATGCCGGGCATCGGCGGCTTCGAGGTGCTCAGGGAGATCCGCGCGGCATCCGCCAACATGGCGACCCCGATTCTCATCATTTCGGCGGTGGAAGACATCGCCACCAACGACCGCTGCATCGCCGCCGGCGCGAGCGGCTTCCTGGTCAAGCCGGTCGAGCAGCGTGCGCTGGAGATCGCGGTCAAATCGTTGCTTGCGGGCCGCGGCAAGTCGAAGACCGGCTAGGAGGCCAGATGGCGGAGATCAAAATCGGCAATGTCGAGGCCCTGGGCAAGCCGCTCGGGCAGTACTCGCACATGGCGCGCGTCAAGAACGCCGCCGAAACGCTGTACATCGCCGGCATGCTGGCGCCGGGAGACGATTTCGACGCCCAGTGCAGCGGCGTGTTCAGGCAGATCGAGGCGGCGCTGAAGTCGGCGGGCGCCGGCTGGGGCAACGTGGTGCAGTTCACCACCTACCTGGTGCATTCGCAGGACATCCCGAAATTCATGGCCTGGCGCCTGCGCGAGTTCCCGAAGCTGTTTGCCGACGACAGGTATCCGCCCAACACACTGCTCATCATCGACCGCCTGGTCGGCGAGCAGTACCTGATCGAAGTGCAGGCGACAGCGGCGCTTTAGATTTTCTAGGTTTCCTCGACGAACACTTCTTCGCGCGTCTTGCGGATGTTGGGCAGCGCGATGATCACCAGCAGCACCAGCGCCGCCAGCAGGAAGCCGAAGGAAATCGGCTTGTCGAACGGATTGAAGAACACGGTCGCGTCGCCGCGCGACAGCAGCATTGCCCGGCGCAGGTTTTCCTCCATCAGCGGCCCGAGGATGAAGCCGAGGATCATGGGTGCGGGCTCGCACTCGAGCTTGACGCAGGCGTAACCGAAGACGCCAAAGGCCGACATGATCAGGCAATCCCAGGGATTGTTCGACAGGCTGAACACGCCGACATTCATGAAGATCAGGATCGACGGAAACAGGTACCGGTAAGGCACGGTCAGCAGCTTGATCCAGATGCCGATCAGCGGCAGGTTGAGGACCAGGAGCATGACATTGCCGAGCCACATCGAGACGATCAGGCCCCAGAACAGCTCCGGCTTGTCGGTCATCACCTGCGGCCCAGGGGCGATGCCCTGGATCATCAGCGCGCCGATCATCAGCGCCATCACGGGATTGCCGGGAATGCCGAGCGTGAGCATGGGAATGAACGAAGTCTGCGCGCCGGCGTTGTTCGCCGACTCCGGGCCGGCCACGCCTTCGATCGCGCCCTTGCCGAACTGCTCGGGGTACTTCGAGATTTTCTTCTCGACCGTGTAGGAGGCGAACGACGACAGCATCGCGCCGCCGCCCGGCAGGATGCCGAGGAACGAGCCGAGCGCGGTGCCGCGCAGGATCGGCGCCCAGGAGCGCTTCAGGTCCTCCTTGGTCGGGAACAGGTGCGTCAGCTTGCCGAGGAACACTTCGCGTTTGTCCCGCAACTCCAGGTTGGCGATGATCTCGGTGACGCCAAACATGCCCATCGCCACGATGACGAAGCCGACGCCGTCGGCGAGCTCGGGAATGTCGAAGGTGAAGCGCAGCACGCCGGAATTGACATCGGTGCCGACCAGGCCCAGAAGCAGCCCGAGCACCACCATGGCGATCGCCTTGGTCAGCGAGCCGTGCGCGAGCACCGTCGCCGCCACCAGCCCCAGCACCATGAGCGAGAAATATTCCGCCGGCCCGAATTTCAGCGCCACTTCGGCGAGCGGCGGCGCGGCGGTGGCGATGATCAGCGTCGACACGCAGCCGGCGAC
>JBDTMD010000410.1:0-2933 GCA_039934435.1 Burkholderiales bacterium | reverse complement strand
AAAACGCGTCGCCGAGTGGAACGAGAATTTCAGCGCCGTGCTCGACAAGGCGGTGAAGAACGCTCCGGCCGGCTCCGACGTCGCAGTTGCCGCGGTCAAGTCGATGATGGCCGCCGCCAATTCCGCCTACGACAACATGACCAAGGCGGCCAAGCAGGCAACCGAGATCGCTGAAGCCAACGTCAACGCTGCGAGCGAGACCGTGAAAGGCCTCGCCAAGGCAAAAAAAAGAAAGTCCGCCTAAGCGCCAAACCGGGCCGCAAGCCGGTCCGATCTAGCGCCAAGCGCGAGTCGACGACGAAGATAAAATCTAAGTCGAAGAAGAAGTAAGAAAAGGCCCGCCTTCCAGCGGGCTTTTCATTTGTGATGGAATATAGGGGGTCCCTTGCCTTCTATGATTTCAATCGTCGTGAATTTCTTCAACAATCGGCGCGAGGCGCGCAATACGCTGCATTCACTCACCACGCGCTACCAGCGCGGTGCGGATCGCCTCGCGTACGAGGTTATCGCGGTGGACAATGGCTCGACCGATCGATTGTCCGAGGCTGAAGTCCGCGCGTACGGGCCACAGTTTCACTACCGTTACGTCCAGAATGCTTCCGTATCCCCCGCGGCAGCAATTAATGCGGCGTGCCACGATGCCGCAGGCGAGCATCTGCTGGTCATCATCGACGGCGCGCATATACTCTCGCCGCGCATCCTAGAGTTGGCGAGCTTGGCGTTTACGTCGCTGCCCTCTCCCTTTATTGCCACCGTGCTATTTCACCTAGGCCCCAAGCATCAGTACGACTCGGTGCTGGAAGGCTACAACCAGCAGGTGGAGGACCGTGTGCTCGCGTCGACGGGTTGGATGGAAGACGGCTACCGTCTGTATGCGGCGAGCTCGGCATTCGCAGACGCCAGCGAAGGCTGGTTCGGCATGCTTTTCGAGAGTGGCTGCTTCGGACTGCGCAAGTCCGATTTTCTCGCGCTTGGCGGATACGAGGAGCGCTTCCAATCGCGCGGTGGAGGGCTCGTGAACCTGGACTTCTTTCGCCGCGCGATGCTGCGCTCTGAGCTGCAGTACGTGGTGCTGCTTGGCGAGGGAACCTTCCATCAGTTTCACGGTGGTGTCACCACCAATCAGCCACGCGACCGCCAGCCGTGGCAACAGTTCGAGGAAGAATACATGCGGATCCGCGGCGGTCCTTACCAGCGCGTGCTGCGCGCGCCTCTGCTCATTGGCTCGATCCCAGCCGAGGCACGGCACGTCGCCAAGTATTCCGCGGCCCGGGGAATCGACCTCTGGGAAATGCACAAAAGCTAGCTGATCGCGGCGTGCACCGCGTCCTCGGCGCTTTCCATGAAGATGAAGTTCAGCTTTGCTTTCGCCTCGGCCGGCACGTCCTCGAGATCCTTCTCATTCCTCTTGGGCAACAGCACGGTCGAAATTCCGGCACGCAGCGCCGCCAGCGTCTTCTCCTTGACGCCGCCGATCGGCAGCACCAGGCCGCGCAGCGTGATCTCGCCCGTCATGGCGACGTCCGACCGCACCGGTTTGCCCTGCAGGAGCGAGGTGAGTGCCACGAACATCGCCACACCGGCACTCGGTCCATCTTTCGGCGTCGCGCCCGCGGGCACGTGTACGTGGATGTCTGTCTTCTCCAGCGCGTCGCCGCTCCAGGTCTTGGCGAGCGTGAGGGCCGCCTGCGCCGACTCCTTCATCACGTCGCCCAGCTGCCCGGTGAGAATGAGCTTGCCCGTGCCGGGCACTTTGGAGGCTTCGATGAATAAAATATCCCCGCCCACCGGCGTCCAGGCGAGGCCTGTGGCCACTCCCGGGAGCGAAGTGCGCAGAGCTACTTCGTTCTCGAACTTGCGCCCGCCGAGGATGGCGTGCAAGTCGCCCGCGTCCACCGTAACCGCCTGCGCCTTGTCCTCGGCGATCTGCATGGCCACGTGGCGCATCACCGAGCCGATCTCGCGCTCGAGGTTGCGTACGCCCGCCTCGCGTGTGTAGCCGGCGATGATCTCGCGGATTGCTGCGTCGGTAAACGAGGCCTGCAGCGGTTGCAACCCATTGGCCTCGCGTTGCTTTTTCTCCAGGTACTTGCGCGCGATCTGCAGCTTCTCTTCCTCGGTATAACCGGGGAGCTGGATAACCTCCATGCGGTCGCGCAGCGGCCCCGGAACCGTGTCGAGGACATTCGCGGTCGCGATGAACATGACACGCGACAGGTCGAAGTCGACGCCCAGATAGTTGTCGCGGAATTTCGAGTTCTGCTCGGGGTCCAGCACTTCGAGCAGCGCCGAGGACGGATCGCCATGAAATCCGCCCATGCCGAGCTTGTCGATTTCGTCGAGCATCAGCACGCCGGAGCGCGACTCGGCGCGCTTCAGCGCCTGCAGGACGTTGCCGGGCAGCGCGCCGATGTAGGTGCGCCGGTGTCCGCGGATCTCCGCCTCGTCGTGCACGCCGCCCAGCGCCACGCGCTGGAATTTGCGGCCGGTGGCGCGCGCGATCGACTGGCCGAGCGAGGTCTTGCCCACCCCGGGCGGTCCGACGAAGCACAGGATCGGGCTCTTGCCCTCGGGGTTGAGCTTGCGCACCGCGAGGTACTCGAGGACGCGGCGCTTCACCTTCTCAAGGCCGTAGTGGTCCGCATCGAGGACCCTGCGCGCCTCGGCAATATCAATCGGCGTTTGCACCTCGGCCTTCCACGGCAGCTCCACCATCAGCTCAAGCCAGGAGCGCAGCATCGAGGCCTCGCCTGAGCCGTCGCCCATGCGCGCCAAGCGCTTGAACTCCTTCTTCGCGTACTTGAGCGTTTCGTCGGGCATGCCTGCAGCCTCGAGCGACTTCGCCAGCTCCTCGAGTTCCGCTGCCGTTTCCCCGCCCTCGCCCAGCTCCTTCTGGATCTGGCGCATCTGCTCGCGCAGCACGTGCTCGCGCT
>JBDTMD010000409.1:0-2937 GCA_039934435.1 Burkholderiales bacterium | reverse complement strand
AGGTGAAGGCGTCGGGCGCCGTGACCAAGAGCGTGGCTGATGCCGCGCTCGCCACGCTCGATGTCGACGTGCTCGGGCTGGATGTGATGGACCGCAAGCTCCTGCTGGCGGTGATCGAGAAATTCAGCGGCGGGCCGGTCGGCGTGGAAAACCTGGCCCACGCCATCGGCGAGGACGCCGAAACCATCGAAGATGTGCTCGAGCCCTACCTGATCCAGCAAGGCTACCTGCAACGCACGCCGCGCGGGCGCGTTGCAACGCTCGCCGCGTACCGGCACTTCGGCCTGTCGGCGCCGTCGGGCGCGCACGACTTGCTCACGTCGCCGAGCGGGCCGTCCTGATCGAAGTGTTCGCCTATCGATTGGCTGCGCGGCGCGGAACCGATGGCCGAGGCGCTGGTCCAAGCCGCGTGTCTGCGCCGCGTCGATTTCATGCCGGCACCCATCCCGGCGGCGCTCGCCGGGCGCCTGGGCGCTTGAACCAACACACACCTTGCACACCATGATCCCATCAAAGCCATGAACGTGACGACCGATCTCGATATCTGGACCCTGATCCTGGGCGCGAGCCTGGTGGTCAAGGCGGTGATGGCGCTGCTCGCCGTGGTGTCGTTCATGTCGTGGCTGTACATCTTCAGCAAATGGTTCACGATTCGCCGCGCGCGCTCGCAGACCGAGCGCTTCGAGCGCGAGTTCTGGGGCGGCAACGACCTGAATCTGCTGTACCAGGGCGCGGTCAACAACCGGCACACCATCGGCAGCCTCGAGCGCATCTTCGAATCGGGCTTTCGCGAGTTCGCCAAGATCCGCAACCAGCGCACCGCCGGCGACCCGAGCGACATGGTGGACGGCGCGCGCCGCGCCATGCGCGCCACCTACCAGCGCGAGATGGACCATCTCGAGCGGCACCTTGCGTTCCTGGCGTCGACCGGATCGGTGAGCCCGTACGTCGGACTGTTCGGCACGGTGTGGGGCATCATGCACGCCTTCCGCAGCCTGGCGAACGTGCAGCAGGCGACGCTGGCGCAGGTCGCACCGGGCATCGCCGAGGCGCTGGTGGCGACGGCGCTCGGCCTGTTCGCCGCCATTCCCGCGGTGGTGGCCTACAACCGCTACTCGTACCAGATCGATCGCCTGTCGATCCGCTTCGAGAGCTTCATGGAAGAGTTCTCGAACATCCTGCACCGGCAAGCGGTGAAGTAGCATGCCCGCGCTGCACCGCAAGCGCCGCCCGATGCACGACATCAACATCGTGCCGTATGTCGACGTGATGCTGGTGCTGCTGGTGATCTTCATGGTAACCGCGCCGCTGATCACACCGGGCGTCATCGACCTGCCGTCGGTGTCCAAGGCGGCGAACGCGCCCGCCGCGGTGCTGGAAGTGGTGATCCGCGAGGACAAGAGCGTCGTGCTGCGCTTGCGCGACGCTCAGGGCGCGCTCGCCGAAGAGCGGCGCCTGGCGCGCGGCGAGCTGGCGCGCGCGATCCGCGAGCGCCTGGCGAAGAATCCCGACCGCCCGGTGCTGATCGCCGCCGACAAGGACGTGCGCTACGAGGCCGTGCTCAACGTGATGGACGAATTGCAGCGCCAGCAGGTGCGGCGCATCGGCCTGCTGGTCAAGCCGGCGAAGTGATGGCGAAGGCAGCGGCGCCACCGGGCCTGCCCTACGAAGCACCGCGCGAGCACTTCTTCGTGCCCGCGGCGATGCTCGCGGCCGCGGTGCACATTTTGCTGCTGGTGGCGCTGATGCTCGGCGTGCACTGGCAGAGTCGCGCGCCGGACGTGGTCACCGTCGAGCTGTGGCAGCCGCCGCCCGCGCCGGTGGCGCAGCCCGCGCCGCCCAAGGTCGAGCCGCCGCCAAAGATCGAACCGCCGGCGCCGGCGCCCAAGCCCGAGCCGCGCATCGAGAAGCCCGACATCGCCATCAAGGCACCGCCCAAGCCCAAGCCCAAGCCGAAACCCAGGCCCGAGCCCCCGCCCAAGCCGGTGGCCAAGCCCAAGCCGGTGCCGCCGAAGCCCGACGATACGATGGCGCAGCAGCTGCTGGCCGAGGCGCTGCAGCGCGAGGACCAGCAGCGTGCCGCCGAGCGCGAACACCAGGCGATCAAGGCGCAGCTCGAGCGCGAGTCGCAGGCGGCGCGCAATCGCGCCATGCAGACCTGGATCGACAGGATACGCGCCAAGATCCGCGGCAACATCTTCCTGCCGCTCAGCATCCAGGGCAATCCGGAGGCGGTGGTACTGGTGACGCTGCTGCCGACGGGCGATGTGCTGCCGCCGAAGCTCGTCTTCTCCAGCGGCAACAGCGCCTACGACGACGCAGTGCTGCGCGCGATCATTAAATCCTCGCCGTTGCCTAAGCCCGACAGCGCGGACCTGTTCCAGCGCGAGCTCAAACTGACGTTTCATCCGCAGGACTGAAATATAATCGGGCCGATGAGAAATCTGCTCGCGGCAATCCTTTGCGCATGCGCCGCGTGGCCGGTCCACGCGCAACTCTCCATCGAGATCACGGGCGCGGGCGGGCAGCGCATTCCGATCGCCATCGCGCCGCTCGCCGGCGAGGGCGCGCTGCTCGACGGCGGCAACGCGACGATCAGCTCGGTCGTGCGCGCCGACCTGGAACGAAGCGGCCTGTTCCGCGGCCTGGAAGTGCCGCGCCTGGTGCCGCAGCTCACCGAAGCCTCGAGCGTGAACTACGCGGAGTGGCGCTCGCGGCTGGCCGACGCGCTGGTGCTCGGCTCGGTCGCGGCGCGGCCGGATGGGCGATTCGAAGTGCGCTTTCGCCTTTATGACGTCGTCAAGCAGGTGGCGCTGGGCGGCGTCGCCTACACGCTGACGCGAGAGCAGGTACGCACCACGGCGCACCGCATCGCCGACTACGTCTACGAGAAGCTCACCGGCGAGAAGGGCGTGTTCTCGACGCGCATCGCCTACG
>JBDTMD010000408.1:0-2942 GCA_039934435.1 Burkholderiales bacterium | reverse complement strand
ACATCGCGGCGCTGGAAAAGATGCAGGACGTCGATCTCGGCGGTTTCTTCGTCAGCTACTCGCCCACCAACCATACGGGATCGAAATTCGTCGACCTGACGATCATCGGCCGCGGCGGCAAATTCTTGCGATAAAGGGATACCCATGGCAATCAATATCGGCGCTTTCAAACTGCCGTTCCTCGGGCGCGGCGGCGAGGCCGCGGAGCCCGCGCGCGCGAAGAGCGCAGCCGCCAGCAGCGGCGGGCTGCCCCTCATCGGCCAGTTGCCGATCGGCCGCCAGCTGCTGATCCTGATCGGCGCCCTGATCCTGCTGCTTGCCGCGATCTTCGTGATTGTTGTCTACGACACGCGCCAGGGCACGTTCGGCACTATTTACATCTCCAGCGTCGGCAAGCTGCAGATGCTGTCGCAGCGCCTGGCCAAGGCCGCGCAGCAGTCGTCTCAGGGCAATGCCGAGGCCTTCAAGCAGCTGCGCAACAGCCGCGACGAGTTCGCCGCGCTGATCAAGCTGCTCACCGCCGGCGGCGCGAGCGGCGGCGTCAGCCTGCCGCCCACGCCGGCCGACGTGCAGCCGCAACTCATTGCGCTCGACCGGGAGTGGGGCAAGACGCAGCGCAACGCGACCCTGGTGATCGACGAGGAACGCAACCTGGTCGCCCTCGGCAGCGCGGTGCGCGCGATCAACGCCAATAACCCGGTGCTGCAGGAGCTCACCGACGAGATCTCGGCGCTGAGCGTGCAAAAAAGCGGCACGGCGCGCCAGAACTCGATCACGGCGCAGCTGACGATGCTCACGCAGCGGATGGCCAAGAATGCCACCATCATGCTGGCCGAGAACATCGTCGACCCGGAAGTGGCTTTCCTGCTGGGCAAAGACACCAACACCTACCGCGACACTCTGCAAGGCCTGCTGCAAGGCAACGACGCACTGCGCATCGCCCGCGTCTCGGATGCGGAAATGCGCAGCAAGCTGGGCGAATTGCAGACGGCGTTCGCCGATTACCAGCGTGCGGTCGGCGACATTCTCGGCAACCAGGCGCGCCTGGTCGGCGCCAAGCGCGCGGCCTTCGAGATCTTTAACGACAGCGAATCGCTGTTGCAATCGACCGAACGGCTGAGCCGGGGCTACGAGAGCGAGCATGGTGCACGCACCGTCAACTACATCGCGCTCGCCGCGCTGACGGTAGTTGCGCTATTTGTGCTGCTGCTGATCGGCCTGGTCTACATCGCCGACAGCCGGCGCCGGGCGGAGGAAAGCGAACAGCAGAACAAGACCAACCAGCAGGCCATCCTGCGGCTGCTCGACGAGATCGGCAGCCTGGCGGACGGCGACCTGACGTCGCGGGCGCAGGTGACCGAGGAGATCACCGGCGCCATCGCCGACTCGATCAACTACACGATCGACGAGTTGCGCCGCCTGGTGACCGGCATCAACACCGCCGCCCAGCAGGTGACGACGGCTACCGCCGAAGCGCAGACCACAGCCTCGCAGCTGCTGCTGGCTGCGCAGAAGCAGGCGCTCGAGATTCAGGGCACCGGCCAGTCGGTGGTGCAGATGGCGCGCTCGATGACCGAAGTGTCGAAGAGCGCCGGCGCTTCCGCGAAGGTCGCGGAGAGCTCGCTGCACGCCGCCGAAAAAGGCGCCGAGGCGGTGCAGAACGCGATCCGCGGCATGAACGACATCCGCGAGCAGATCCAGGAGACGTCCAAGCGCATCAAGCGCCTGGGCGAGTCGTCGCAGGAGATCGGCGAGATCGTGCAGCTGATTTCGGACATCACGGAGCAGACCAACGTGCTGGCGCTGAACGCCGCCATCCAGGCGGCCTCCGCGGGCGAAGCGGGACGCGGCTTTACCGTGGTTGCCGAAGAGGTGCAGCGGCTCGCGGAGCGCTCCGCCGAAGCCACCAAGCACATCGGCGCCATCGTCAAGTCGATTCAGCGCGACACCCAGGATGCGGTCGAAGCCATGGAGCGCAGCACGCGCGGCGTGGTGGAAGGGACCAAGACCGCGGACGAGGCCGACCGCGCTCTGCGCGAGATCGAGACCGTGTCGAACCAGCTGGCCGAGCTGATCGGCTCGATCTCCAACGCTACCGAGCAGCAGGCGGCCTCGGCAACGCGCGTGGCGCAGGCCATGCAGGAGATTCTGGCCGTCACCCAGCTTACGACCGACGGCACGCGCACGACGGCGGCTTCTGCCGAGCGCCTGGCCGAGCTCGCGACCGGCCTCAAGGCTTCAGTCGCCGGATTCAAGCTCGCCTGAACAGCCCCATGGGCGGCGCCTCCACCACCATCCTTTCCTGGATCACCACCGAGGTGGACCAG
The DNA here is from genome assembly GCA_039934435.1 of Burkholderiales bacterium. Taxonomy (GTDB): domain Bacteria; phylum Pseudomonadota; class Gammaproteobacteria; order Burkholderiales; family SG8-39; genus JAABQT01. The sequence goes on along the minus strand of JBDTMD010000408.1, from coordinate 615 downwards.
GCGCTGTCGCTCGTGCGCGAGCACATCGCCCGGCACACGGCCGATTCCAGGGACGCGGCGGCGCTCAAGCCCTGCCACGAGCACATGCACCAGGTGAGCGGCGCGCTGCGCATGGTGGGGCTGGCCGGCGCAACGCGCTTCTCCGAAACCATCGAGAGCGGCTTTGCGCACTTGAGCGGCAAACGGCCGGACCCGGCGGCCATCGGCGTCATCGACCGCTCCGTGCTCGCGCTGCAGGAGTATGTCGACGGTCTGGAGCGCGGCCAGGCCAATGTGCCGCTGCGCCTGTGCCCGGTGTACCTCGAGTTGAGCGCTCTGGTAGGCGCGCGCGACGCCTCGGAAAAGGATCTGTTCTTCCCCGACCTGAGCCTGCAGGCGCCCTTGCACCCCGGCAACCGGACGCTGCCCCCCGCGGAGCTCAAGCCGTTCCTGCTGACGCAGCGTGCGCTGTTCCAGCGCGGCCTGCTTCTGTTGCTGCGCGGTCAGGGCGGGGCGCCGGAGATGCGCAGACCGCTCGATGCGCTGCATCAGATCGCCGCGCAGCTGCCGGAACCGCGTGCCTTGTGGTGGGTGGCGCCCGGCCTGGTCGAAGCACTGGGCGAACGCACGGACGCC
>JBDTMD010000407.1:0-2950 GCA_039934435.1 Burkholderiales bacterium | reverse complement strand
GGCGTCGGGTTGAAGTCGTTCACCGGATTGTTCATCTGAGGGCAGTTGGAGATCACCGCCAGCACGTCGGTCTCGGCGCGCAGGTCGAGGTAGTCGCCGGGCTTGGAAATGCTCGGCCCCATGTCCATCGCGCCGTCGGCGGCGACCGGCACGTACATGAAGAAATTCAGGTTGGCGACCATGTCGCGCGGCCCCATGCCGTAGCGGCGCAACTGGTCGAGAAAATTCTGCCGGCAGTTCGGATCGTCGGGCTTGCCGTAGCGTCGCCGGTTGAGCGCCGATGAGCAGCAGCCGCCGATCGTGTCGTGGGAGCCGCAGTTGTCCTCGACCACGGTGAACAGCGGGTTGCAGTTCACCGAGTACAGCACCGAGCCCTTGCGGATGAAGATGCTGCCGTTGATCTTCATCGTGTCGGCGGCGGCGTAGCGATCCTCGTAATCGCGCGCGTCGTAGCACAGGAAATCCACTGCCTGGCGGCCTTCGAGGTCGATGATGCGCAGCACCTGGCCGCGCGACAACTCACGGCTCCAGCCGGCGCGCGCGGGAATGATTTCCGAGGAAATCTCGATTCCGGAGACCTGCTCGGCCGCGCTCGCCATGGCGCGAATTCTCTTAGCGATTCCCGGTCCCGGTATCGCGCCCGTCTTCCACGCCTCCGGGCGCCTCGGTATCGCCTCCCGGCGCATCGGCCGGGATATAGCGCCCGCCCGCGGCGACGATCCGCAGCGCGTTGACCATCTCCTTCGGCCCGGCCGTCTTGGGGATGAAGCCGGCCGCGCCCAGCGCGAGGCAGCCGCGAATCGAATTGCGCTCGTCTTCGCTGGAGATGACCACCACGCGCGCGTCGGGATACTCCTTGCGAAAGCGCAGCACCGACTCGATGCCGTCGCACCCCGGCAAGCCGAGATCGAGCATCACCAGGTCCGCCGGGTGGTCATGCATTATTTCGAAGGCCGACTCGAGATCGCTGGCGAGCCGCACCACCGCGTCGGGAACCGCGCGCCCGGCGGCGTTACGCAGGTACTCGGCCACGACTGGGTGGTCGTCGACGATGAGAACGTTCATGGCAACATTGGCGAAGTGGCGACGATGGGATTGTTCGCTAATGGGCGGCGCCCGGCAAGGACTCGAATCGGGACTGACCCCGATTACCGCTGCCTTCCTGCCTCATAGAAGTTGATCATGCATCTCGTTAAGAGATCGTTCACGAACCGCGCCTTGCCTGGGCCGAGCCAGAGTTCCGTCGCGTTTGCCGCGCCGCCGCACGAGTAATACCGTGTGACTACCATGGCAGTTCACGCCACGAGTCTCAAAGTGCCAAGCGAGCTGAAAGCGCGCATCGACAAATTGTCCAAGCGCACCGGGGAGTCGGCGCACGCGTTGATGCTGCGCGCGTTGGAGGCGCGGGTCGAAGCCCTGGAGCGCTACCAGGCATTCCTTGACGACGGCATGCGCGCCGACGAAGCGAGCTTGGACGTCGTGAGAGTCTTGAGGGTCCGGCGCCTACGCGAGGCCGGTTATACCGACTGACTGCGCGACTGCTGCCTCAGGAAAAGGTTGTTCGTAACCAGCGCCCCGATCACCATCGCCGCCCCGACCAACTCAATCGCCGCGTAGCTCCGCCCCAGCCACGCCTCGATCACGAACACGATCACCGGGATCAGGTTCAGCATCAGCATGGTGTTCAGCGCCCCGAGGTATTTCACGCCGTTGTTGAACCCGAGCACCCCGAGCACCACGGTGAAGACGATGAAGTAGGCGAGCTGAAACTTCACCGACCAGACCGCTTCGAACGTCGGCAGCTGCGCGAATCCCAGGCCGATGGCGGCGGCGTTGATCGCCACCAGACCGATCGCCCCGGGAATCGCCGTCAGCACCGTCAGGCGCAGCGGCGACCAGCCCGAGAAATGCCAGCCGGCCATGGTGTAGACCACCCAGCTCACGGCGCCGAGGAAAACCAGCGTATCGCCGAGCAGCGAGCCGCCGGCGAACATACCCGCGAGGCTGCCCTTGGTGACGACGAGCAGCACGCCGGCGATGGCCGCCGCGACGCAGCCGATGGTGAATGGCTGCGGCCGCCGGCCTTGGGTCAGCCACACCGCAATCGCCGTCATCGGCGTCTGCAGCGCCATGATGATCGCGGCGTGCTCGGGGCGCGTGAACGAAAGCCCCCACCAGACGAGCAGGTTGAAGCCGCAGAAGCCGAAGAAACCGAAGAACGCCGCGGGCAGGAACCGCCCGCCGTAGCGCAGCGCCTGCCGCCCTTCCGCCGCCCACAGGATGACGCTGAAGATCGCGACGCCGAAGGTGTAGCGCAGCGAGCCGAGGAAGAACGCATCGAGCACCGGCAGCGTCCGCTTCGCCACCGAGAACATCGCGCCCCAGGAGGCGATGGCGACGCCGAGCCAGGTCAGGCCCCTGACGAGGTCCGCTTGCGGCGTCACGCGTTGCGGATTTCGACCAGCCTGGACAGGTTGCCGATATTCACCTTCTTCACCGACTGAACCTGCCAGTCGCGCCCGAGGATCTGCTCTTCGAAGCTGAAATCGGAGCGGAAGCCGACCCTGCCGGGCGCGCCACGCACGGTCAGCTCCAGAAACCACCACAGCAGGTTGCCGCTGAAGTGATTGAGGATGAAGATCGTGCCGTCCTTGCGGCACACCCGCCGGACCTCGGCGCACAGCCGGTCCGGATCGGGCGTCACGGACAGGACATAGGGCAGTGTCACGCAGTCGAAGGAGCCGTCGGCGAACTCCAGCGCTTCGGCATTCATCGTGCGCAGCTCGACCCTGCGCTCCGGCAGTCGCGCCAGGCGCTTGCGCGCGACGTCGATCATGTCTTCGGAAAGGTCGATGCCGGTTATCGCCGAAGAGTCCGGGTAGTGGCGCAGCGTCAGACCGGTACCGACGCCCACCTCCAGCACGGTGGCCGGGCGCAGGGCGCACACCGA
>JBDTMD010000406.1:0-2954 GCA_039934435.1 Burkholderiales bacterium | reverse complement strand
CGGACCGTGCGGCATTCGTGCTGGCGCCGGTGGTGATCGTCGTCACGACCTTGCTCGCGTTCGCGGTGGTGCCGATTGCGCCGGGGATCGGTGTCGTCGACCTCAACATCGGCGTGCTCTTTTTCATCGCGATGTCGTCGCTGGGCGTCTACAGCATCGTCCTCGGCGGCTGGGCCTCGAACAACAAATACTCGCTGTTCGGCGGCTTTCGCGCCGCCGCGCAGATGTTGAGCTACGAAGTCTTCATGGGCTTGGCGATGATGGGCGTGGTGGTGCTTGCCGGCTCGTTCGACTTGCGCGCGATCGTCCTCGCGCAGGAGCACCTGTGGTACTGCATTCCGCAGTTCATCGGCCTCGTCACGTTCGCGATCGCCGGCATTGCCGAAACCCGTCGCCTGCCTTTCGACTTGCCGGAGGCCGAGAGCGAACTCGTCGCGGGCTTTCATACCGAGTACTCGGGAATGAAATTCGGCCTCTTCTACATTGGCGAATACATCGGCGTGATCCTGATCTCGGCGATGATCGTGACGCTGTTCTTCGGCGGCTGGCTCGGCCCGTGGTTGCCGCCGGTGGTCTGGTTCCTGATCAAGACCTGCATCGTCATCGCCATCTTCATCCTGATGCGCGCCGCGCTGCCGCGACTGCGCTACGACCAGCTGATGGCTTATGGCTGGAAGCTCATGCTGCCGCTGGCCCTGCTCAACCTCGTTGCCACCGGCGCGGTGGTGCTCACACTCGGCTGATACCCATGTGGAACTCGATCAAAACAATGTGGCTCATCTTCCTGCATATGTTCGCGCGCAGGGTAACGATCCAGTATCCCGACGAAATGCCAAAGATTCCGCCGCGCTGGCGCGGGCGCATCATCCTGAGCCGCGACCCCGACGGCGGCGAGCGCTGCGTCGGCTGCTACCTGTGTGCCGCGGCGTGCCCGCCGAGTTGCATCTCGCTGCAGGCGACCGAAGACGAGAATGGCCGTCGCTACCCCGAGTTCTTCCGCATCAACTTCTCGCGCTGCATTTTCTGCGGCTACTGCGAGGAGGCCTGTCCGACCTACGCAATCCAGCTCACGCCGGATTTCGAGATGGGCGAATACGAGCGGCAAAACCTGGTCTACGAGAAGGAGGATCTTTTGATTGACGGCGAGGGCAAATACCCCGGCTACAACTACTACCGTGTTGCCGGTTTGGCCATCGGCGGCAAGGGCAAGGGACAGGCCGAGAATGAAGAGCCGCCGGTCGACCTGCATCGGCTGCTGCCCTGACCGCCGCCTGCCCTGCCTGCTTCGCCGACTCGCCGAGACGCCAAAACGCCGAGACCCCAACACCCCGAGACCCCAACACCCGACACGCCATGGAAATCGTCTTTTACCTCGCCGCCGCTGTGGCCATCGTCGCGACACTGCTGGTGATCGTGCTGCCGGGCGCGATCCATGCGCTGCTCTACCTGATCGTCTCGCTGCTCGCCGTTGCGGTCATCTTCTACGTGCTCGGCGCGCCGTTTGCGGCCGCACTCGAAGTCATCGTCTACGCCGGCGCGATCATGGTGCTGTTCATATTCGTGATGATGATGCTCAACCTCGGCCGTGCTGCAGCGGCGCAGGAACGCGCCTGGCTGAAACCGTCGACGTGGATCGGCCCGTCGGTGCTGGCCGCGCTGCTGCTGGCCGAACTGATCTACGTTCTGATGTACGCGCCGGGCGGCGGTGCTGGCGTCGTGGTCGATGCCAGACAGGTCGGCGCGCTGCTCTTTGGCCCTTACCTGCTCGGCGTCGCGCTGGCCGCGCTGTTGCTGCTGGCCGGGCTGGTCGGCGCCTACCACCTCGGCTGGCGTGATGCCAGGGATGGCTAGCGCGATGGCCAGCTTGCCGATGACGCATGGGCTGCTGCTGGCGGCGATCCTGTTCGCGCTCGGGCTGGCCGGCATCCTGGTGCGGCGCAATCTGATCTTCATCCTGATGTCGATCGAAATCATGTTGAACGCCGCCGGCCTGGCCTTTGTTGTCGCCGGCGCACATTGGGGCCACGCCGACGGCCAGGTGCTGTTCATCTTCGTGCTGAGCGTGGCCGCGGCCGAAGTTTCGGTCGGTCTCGCCCTGTTGCTGCTATTGCGGCGACGCTTCAAGACGCTCGACGCCGACGCGGCGAGCGTCATGCGCGGCTAACGGACCATGCTGCAACTGCTGTGGCTCGTCCCGACGCTGCCCCTGGCCGGCTTCGCCATCCTGGCGCTGACGACTGGATACCTGCCCCGGGCCGCGATTGCGTGGATCGGTGCCGGCTCGGTCGGCCTCGCGGCGCTGATCACGGTGCTGATCGGCTTCGAGTTCATCGGTGCGCCGGGTCTCACCTTTCATCAGGTCGGCTGGGTGTGGTTCGATATCGAAGGCCTTGCGCCGAGCATCGGCTTCTACCTCGACGCGCTGTCACTGGCAATGATGCTGGTTGTGACCATCGTCAGTTTTGTGATTCACCTTTATTCGACCGAGTACATGGCCGACGACGAGGGCTACAACCGCTATTTCGCGTACATGAACCTCTTCGTTGCGTCGATGAGCGTGCTGGTACTGGCCGACAACCTGGTGTTCCTCTATCTCGGCTGGGAAGGGGTGGGCCTGTGCAGCTACCTGTTGATCGGCTTCTGGTACCGTGACCCGGTCAACGGCGCCGCGGCGCAGAAGGCGTTCATCGTGACGCGCATCGGCGACGCTGCGATGATCATCGGCCTCTTCCTGCTGTTCACGCATCAGGGCACGCTCGAGATCCAGCCGCTGATGCAGCGTGCCAGCGCGCACTGGTCGGGCGGCTCGGATCTGGCGATTATCGCGGCGGCGCTGCTGCTCGGTGGCGCCGTCGGCAAGTCAGCGCAGTTGCCACTGCAGACCTGGCTGCCCGACGCAATGGCAGGACCGACGCCGGTGAGCGCCTTGATCCACGCGGCGACGATGGTCACCG
>JBDTMD010000405.1:0-2961 GCA_039934435.1 Burkholderiales bacterium | reverse complement strand
AGCACCCATCCCACTTTCGCGACTTTCATGTTCCCTCTCCTCCTGAAATTTGATTCGTCCCCCGGTATCGAGGGCACCGCCTGCCGCGCGGCAGGTCAATTCAGTATACGCACGGGTTTTACGATTTACTACAAGCGGGCTGTCGCCCCGCCACGCCATTTCGCTGGGCGCACTACCAAAGCATGTACTTTGCTGCACTGCGCAACGCGCGGCGCGTCAACCGGCCTGATACCTACTCGATGATCAGGTCGTCCATCGTGCGCCGGTTCTTGCCCGCCTCGACCTTCGGCTCGCGGCCACCGCGCAGGATGGAATTCCCTTCAAAAACAGCGCGCTGGTCGATGGCGACGGGATTCAGCCAGTCCTCTTCCTTGATCTGGCCGCTCTGGCCGTAGGCATCGAGCGCGTTCTGGTAGCAGGCCAGCCTGACATCCGCCTCCGGGATACCTTGTTGCAGTGCAAGCCTGGCGGTTTTGGCCACGCCAAGGGGCTCGGAGATGCCCCAGTCGCAGGCCGAATCGACGATCACCTGCTTCGCGCCATACTGCCGGAGGATCTCCACCATGCGCGCGTTGCCCATCTTGGTGCTGGGATAGATCGAGAATCCCGCCCAGTAGCCGCGCTCGAGCGTCTCCTTCACGGTTTCTTCGTTGTTGTGGTCGACCACCACCTTCTTCGGGTCGAGCTTGTGCTCGTCGCAAACGTCCATCGAGCGCGAGGTGCCGCGCTTCTTGTCGCGGTGCGGGGTGTGGATCATCACCGGCAGGTCGAGCTTCTTCGCCAGCTCCAGCTGCAGGCGGTAGTACTTGTCTTCGAGCGCCGACTGCTCGTCGTAGCCGATCTCGCCGATCGCGACCACGCCCTCCTTCAGCGCGAAGCGCGGGATCAGCTCCATCACGCCCTCGGCCAGCGCCTCGTTGTTCGCTTCCTTGGAGTTCAGGCCGATGGTGCAGTAGTGGCGGATGCCGAACTGGCTGGCGCGAAAGCGCTCGAAGCCGACGATCGAGGACAGGTAATCCAGGTACGAGCCGACGTTGGTGCGCGGCTGGCCGATCCAGAACGCCGGCTCGATCACGGCGACGACGCCCGAAGCTGCCATCGCCTCGTAGTCGTCGGTGGTTCGCGAAATCATATGCGCATGCGGATCGATCAGCATCATGGCGGGCTCCTCGTTCGGCTCGGACTAGTTTACTGCAGTGTCGTCCACGTGAGGCGCTTGCCGGAGATCTCACCGGCGAGCGCCGGCATCTCGTTCAGCAACTGCGCCGCGCGCCGGGCCGGGCTCGCGGCGAGCGCGAGTGCCGCGGCGAGCCGCTCGACGCCCTCGCCGCTCGAGAGCACGCGCGCCAGGTCGTCGAGCGCCTGGCCTTCGGCGAACGGCCCGACGCAGCGCCAGATCTCGAACGGCACCGGCCGGCCCGCTGCCCAGCGCTCGTGCGCGAAGTCGCACATGATGCGCGCCAGCTGCGGGTTGGCGCGCGCGTCGAGTCCCTGGATCGGCGCCAGCGGGCTGCCGATGAACAGCGCCTTCAGCACCATGTGATTCCAGCGGTGATCGTCGAAATGCGCCTTCGGGTACGGATTGCAGTGCGCGATCGCCTCGAACACCACGCGCATGTTGGTGCGCAGTCCTTCGCCGACCTGCTCTTCGAGCGCCGCCGGCTCCGGGTAGAGCGGCAGGCCGCGATACAGCGTCACCAGTTCGGCGACGTCGGCGGCGCGGCACAGCGCGCGAAAACGCTCGGCGAACGGCGTGCCGCGCGCTGGCAGAGCGCACAGCACCAGGATGCGCGCCGCCTCGCTCAAGCTCCAGCCGCGCGGGTCCCAGTCCGCGACCGCCTCGCCGGCCGCGGCCAGGTCGGCGGCGGCGAGCGCGAGCTCGCTCTTGCCCAGGCGCCGCGGAATCATGCCCAGCGCGATGTCGAGCGTGGCGTCGGCCGGGTCCTGGCGCAGCGCCGCGAGCAGGGCGTCGAGCCAGGCGCCGCGCTCCGCGTCCAATTGGCGCAGCAGCCATGCGCGCAGGAGCTTTCCCGCTGCGTCGCTCATCGGCACTCCATGACACTGATATTCTACGCCGCATGCATCCGGCGCTCGTCATCCTCGCGGTCGGTCTGGCGCCGGCGCTGATCGGCGAATTCACGCCCCGCCTCAAGCGCCTCGCCGCGCGCGGCGCGCTGCGGCCGCTGCGCACCGTGACGCCGGCCGTGACCTGCAGCGTGCAATCGACGCTGGTCACCGGCCTGCCGCCGAGCGGCCACGGCATCGTCGCCAACGGCTGGTATTTCCGCGACCTGTCGGAGGTCTGGCTGTGGCGGCAGTCGAATCGCCTCGTCGCCGGCGAGAAGCTCTGGGAGGCGGCGCGCGCGCGCGACCCGAAGTTCAGCTGCGCGCAGATGTTCTGGTGGTACAACATGTACTCGAGCGCCGACTGGAGCGCGACGCCGCGGCCGATGTATCCGGCCGACGGCCGCAAGATCCCGGACCACTACGCGCACCCGCACCAGCTGCACGATGAGCTCGACGCCAAGCTCGGGCCGTTTCCGCTGTTCAAGTTCTGGGGGCCACTGACCGACATCACATCCACCGAATGGATCGCGCAGGCGACGCTGCATGTCATGCAGACGCGCGATCCGACGCTCACGCTCACTTATCTGCCGCACCTCGACTACAACCTGCAGCGCCTCGGACCCGATCTCGACCACCCGCGTGTGCAGCAGGACCTGAAGGAACTCGATACCGTCTGCGGCACGCTGATCGACGCCGCTGCCGCGAGCGGGCGCGACGTGATCGTCGTTTCGGAGTACGGCATCACGCCAGTGACGGAGGCGGTGCACATCAACCGCGCGCTGCGCCAGGCGGGCCTGATCCACGTGCGGCCCGAGGAGCACGGGCGCGAGGTCCTGGACCCGGGCGCGAGCGCGGCCTTCGCGGTGGCCGACCACCAGATCGCGCACGTCTATG
>JBDTMD010000404.1:0-2963 GCA_039934435.1 Burkholderiales bacterium | reverse complement strand
GGGTGTGCCGGGCCGCAGCACCGCGCGCGCGTCGACGGCGATCGCCCCGGCGTCGTCGGCGATCAGCGGGTTGATGTCGAGCTCCGCCAGCTCGGGCAGCTCGCAGACCATTTCCGAAACCTTGAGCAGGATCCGTTCCAGCGCCTCCCGGTCCACCGGCGGCATGCGGCGAAAGGGTCCGAGCAGCTGCGCCACGCGCGTGCCGCGGATCATGTCGGCGATGAGAAAGCGATTCAGCGGTGGCAGCGCCACGGCGCGGTCGCGGTGCACTTCCACCGCGGTGCCGCCGGTGCCGAAGACGATCGCCGGCCCGAATACCGGATCGCGGATCACGCCGATCATCAGCTCGCGCCCGTGCGCGCGGCGCACCATCGGCTCGACGGTGACGCCGTTCACGCGCGCCCCGGGCCGCAGGCGCGCGGCTTCGGCGACGATGTCCTGCCACGCTGACTGCACGGCTTGCGCGTTCGCCACGTTCAGCCGCACGCCGTTGACGTCGCTCTTGTGCGTGATTTCCGGCGCGTCGACCTTCATCGCCACCGGAAAGCCGATCTCGCCCGCCACCAGCATCGCTTCGTGCGCCGAGCGCGTCAGCACCGTGTTCGCGATCGGGATGGCGAAGGCGGCGAGCAAGGCCTTGGATTCCATTTCCGAGAGCACGCTGCGCTGCGCGGCGAGCGCGGCATCGACGATGGCGCGCGCGGTCGCCAGGTCGGGCGCGTCGGGGGCGGTGACCGGCCCCGGCGTCTGCAGCAGCGCGCGCTGGTTGCGGTAGAACGAGGACAGGTGGCCGAACATCTCCACCGCCGGATCGGGCGTGCGGAACACCGGGATGCGCGCCTGCGCCAGGCGCCGCCGCGCCGCCGCCGTCTGTTCCTCGCCCATCCAGCAGGCGAGAACCGGCTTCGATGATCCTTGCGCCGCCTCGATCACCGCCTGCGCCGCTGCGTCGGGCTCGGTCATCGCCTGCGGCGTGAGAATGGCGAGGAGGCCGTCGACGCCGTCGTCGGCGAGACCGGCGGCGAGCGCGGCGCGATAGCGCGCGGCGTCCGCATCGCCGATCAGATCGAGCGGGTTGCCGTGCGACCAGTTCGCGGGCAGCACCGGCTTGAGCGCCGCGAACGTGGCCGGCGCGAGCTGCGCCAGCGGAATGCCGAGATCGGCGGCGCGATCGGCCGCCATGACGCCGGGGCCGCCGCCGTTGGTGACCACGGCGAGGCGGTCGCCCTGCGGCCGCACGTGCGCGGCGAGCGCCTGCGCCGCGGCCACCATCTGGCCGATGGTGTTCACGCGCACCACGCCGGCGCGCTTCACCACCGCGTCGAACACGTCGTCCAGGCCGACGATGGCGCCGGTGTGCGACACCGCCGCGCGCGAGCCTTCCGGATGCCGGCCCACCTTCTGCAAGATCACCGGCTTGACGCGCGCCGCCGCGCGCAGCGCCGAAACGAAGCGCCGCGCGCTCCTCACGCCCTCGATGTAGAGCAGGATGTGCTCGGTCGCCGGGTCCTCGATCAGGTAGTCGATGATCTCGCCGAAGTCGACGTCGGTCGAGCCACCGAGCGACACGACGCTCGAGAAGCCGATGCCGTTCGGCCGCGCCCAGTCGAGCATCGCCGTGCACACCGCACCCGATTGCGCGACCAGGCCGAGCGAGCCCGGCAGCGCCGCGCCGCGCGCGAAGGTGGCGTTCAGGCCGAGCGCCGGGCGCATCAGCCCGAGGCAGTTGGGGCCGACCAGGCGCAGCCGGTGGCGCCGCGCGTTCTCCAGCAGGGCGCGTTCGAGTTTTGCGCCGGCGGGTCCGATCTCCGAGAATCCGGCGCTGATCACCACCGCGGCGCGCACGCCCGATCTTCCGCACTGCTCGATGATTTCCGGCACGCTGGCGGCCGGCGTCGCGATCACCGCCAGGTCGACGCGCGCCGGCACCTTGCCGATGGCGTTGAAGCAGGGCACGCCCTGTACGGAATTGTGCTTCGGGTTGACGCCGAACAGCGCGCCCCGGTACTTCGCCTCGAGCATGTTGCGGATCAGCACGGCGCCGACGGCGCCGGCACGCTCGGTGGCGCCGATCACCGCGACCGAAGCGGGCTCGAACAGCGGCGTGAGGTAGTGTCTTTCCGATAGGCTGGCCATCGGCCGACTATACAATCGACGCTTCATCCGGAGGGCATCCATGGATCCTGCGACCAACGAAAAGCTGATGGCCGACCTGCGCGCGGTGGTGCGCGACGCCGAGAGCCTGCTGCAGGCGGCGGCCGCGGAGTCGGGCGAGCGCCTGCACGAGGCCGGTGCGGCCGCCGGCGACAGCGCGCGCGAGGCAGTGCGCGAGCTCGAAGAGCAGGTACGGCGCAATCCCTGGGCCGCCGTCGGCATCGCCGTGGGCGCCGGCCTGGTGCTCGGGTTGCTCCTCGGGCGGAAGTAATCATGGGCCTCCTGCAGTCGGCGCAGGGCCTCATTGCCACGCTGCTCGGCCTGGCGCGCACGCGCCTCGAGCTGCTCAGCGTCGAGATGCAGGAGCTGCTGGCGCGGCTGGTCCTCGTGATGGTGGGTGCGGTGGCGGCGATCCTCCTTGGCGCGCTGGCGCTGGGTTTCGGCGCGGTGGCGCTGGTCCTGTGGGTGGCGCCCGAGTACCGGGTGGCGGTGGCGGCGGGTCTGGCGGGAGTGTTCCTGGTCGCGGCTGCGTTTATCGCGTGGCGCGTGCGGCGCGAGGCGCGCGCGCGGCCGTTCGCCGCGAGCCTCGGCGAGTTCGAGCGCGACGAACAGGCGCTCGCGGCGCGCGAATGAGGGCGCTGCTGGGAACGCTCGGGCGCCGGCGCGCCGCGCTCGTTGAGCGCTCTTCTGCCGAGCGCGCCGCCGTGGTCACGGCAGTCGCGGGCTTGCGCCGCTCTGCAACCGAACCGTTCGCGCTCGGCCTGGGCGCCGCGCTGGCGCTGCTCGGCACGGCGCCGCGCCTGCGCGTC
>JBDTMD010000403.1:0-2963 GCA_039934435.1 Burkholderiales bacterium | reverse complement strand
CGTGGCCGAGCATTTCCTGCACCGCGCGCAGGTCCTGCGAGGACTGCAGCACGTGCGAGGCGAACGAGTGGCGCAGCATGTGCGGGTGCAGCCGGCCCTGCACGCCCTGGCGCGCGGCGAGGCTGCGCAGCGCGCGTTCCACCACGCCCGGCGCGATGCGCCGCCCGCGCGCGCCGACAAACAGCGCCTTCTCGCCCGGCGCGGCAAGCTGCGCGCGCACGCCGATCCAGGCCTCGAGCGCGCGCCGCGCGCTCGCCCCCACCGGCACGGTGCGCGTCTTCGAGCCCTTGCCGGTGACCGTGACCTCGCCCTCCCTCAGGTCGAGCCGCCCGTCGCCCGCATCGAGCGCGACGAGCTCGGCGAGGCGCAGGCCCGAGGAGTACAGCAGCTCGAACATGGCGCGGTCGCGCGCCGCCGCCGGGGTATCGGCTGCTCCCGCTTCGAGCAGGCGCTGCATCTGCTCCACCGACAGGGCCTTGGGCAGGCGCCGCCCGGGTTTCGGCGCGCGCACGCCCGCCACCGGGTTGGCGCGGTAGCCCTTGTGGCGCACCAGCCAGCGGTACAAGCCGCGCCAGGCCGAGAGCAGGCTGGCGAGCGAGCGCGGCGCGAGCCCGCCGCCGTGCAGCTGCGCGACGAAGCGGCGCACCTGCGCCGTGTCGAGCTGCTCGAGGCGCGCCTCGCCGAGCAGCGCGAGCAGCGTCGCCAGGTTGTGCGTGTAGATCTCGAGGCTGCGCCGCGCCAGGCGTCGCTGGTGCTCGAGCGCGCCGAGGTACTCGCGGATCGCGGGCTGGTCCGGGTGCGTGGCCGTGATCCTAGAGCCGCGCGGCGAGCGCGGCCGCGGTCAGCTCGCCGATGCGGCGCAGGTACAGCGTGCCCATCTCGGCGTAGAAGCGCTGCGCGTCCTCGCTGCCCAGCGCCAGCAGCCCGACGGCCCTGGTCTGCCCGAGCGGCACCAGCGCGATCGAGCGCACGTGCTCCCCGGCATCGCCGAACCAGGGCAGGAACGGGCTGCCCGCCGCCGGCCCGCATTGCGGCGCGCCCATCGCTTCGACGCGCGCGCGCAGCTCCTCTTCGACCGGCTCGCTGCCGGGCGATCCCGCGGGCGGCGCCCGGCCCCAGAGGCGCAGCGCCACGTGCGGCACCGAGAAATCCTCGCGCAGGTGGAATTGCAGCGCCTGCGCCGCGGCGGCGAACTCGCGCGCCTCGAGCAGGCGCGCCGCCAGGCGGTGCACCTTCTCGCTGATGGCGTCGTTGTCCTCGCCGAATTTCAGCAGCTCGCCGAGCTTCGCTTCGAGCAGCTTCACCTTGTCGCGCAGCGACAGGATCTGGCGCTCCGAGAGCGGAATGGCGCGCCCGCCGTAGGGGTGCGGCACGAAAATGCTCTCGAGCAGCTCCGGGTGCTGGTCGAAGAACTGCGGGTGCGAGCGGAAAAACTGCGCGACTTCTTCTGCGGTCATGAGGCGGGTCGCCTTGTGGTTCTAGAGTTCGATCGATCCTTCGAACACCGCCTGCGCGGGGCCTTTCATGCGGACCGGATTGTCGCCGCCCGCCCAAGCGATGGTCAACGCTCCGCCGCGCGTATCGACGCGCACCGGCGAGTCGACGAGGCCGCGCGCGATGCCCGCCACTGTCGCGGCGCAGGCGCCGGTGCCGCACGCAAGCGTCTCGCCGGCGCCGCGCTCCCAGACGCGCAATTTCAGCGCGTGGCGCTCGAGCACCTGCATGTAGCCGGCGTTCACGCGCTGCGGAAAGCGCGGATGGTGCTCGATGAGCGGCCCCTGCGTCGCCACCGGCGCCGCGTCGGCGTCGGCGACCAGCTGCACCGCGTGCGGGTTGCCGATCGACAGGAGGGCGAGCTCGAGGCGCTCGCCGCCGACTTCGAGCGGCTGCACCAGCGGCGATTCGCGCTTCGCCGGCCCCATGTCGACGCTCACCTCGCCGTCGTCTTCGAGCCGCGGCACGATGATGCCGGCAGGCGTCTCGACGCGGATCTCGTTCTTTTTCGTCAGGTGCTTTGCGTGCACGAACTTGACGAAGCAGCGCGCGCCGTTGCCGCACTGCTCGACCTCGCCGCCATCGGCGTTGAAGATGCGGTAGCGGAAATCGTTCTCGCGCCGCTGCGGCTGTTCCACCACCAGCACCTGGTCGCAGCCGACGCCGAAATGCCGGTCGGCGAGGCGCCGCAGCTGCCCGGGCCCGAGCGCGAACGGCGCGCGCGTGCAATCGAGCACGACGAAGTCGTTGCCCGCGCCCTGCATCTTGGTGAAGGCGATCAGAGGCAAGCGCGCAGCGCCGCGCAGACGTGCCGGATCTGCTCGTCCGTGAGCTGCGGGTAGATCGGCAGCGAGAGCACCTCGTGCGCCGCGGCCTCGGCCGCCGGCAGCGACAGGCTGCCGAACTCCTTCTCGAACACCGGCTGGCGGTGCAGCGGGATCGGGTAATAGACGCCGCTCGCCACGCCGGCTTCGGCGAGCTTCTTGCGGATGGCGTCGCGGTTGGCAAGGCGCACGGTGAACTGGTGGTAGACGTGCGCGCCGCGGCCGTGCGCCACGGGCAGCTGCAGCTTCGCGCCGGCAAGCAGCTCGCGGTAGCGCGCCGCGTGCTTCTGGCGCGCCGTGGTGAAGCGCGCGAGGTGCGGCAGCTTCGCGCGCAGCACCGCCGCCTGCAGCTCGTCGAGGCGGCTGCTGTAGCCGATCTCCTCGTGCAGATAGGTTTGCCGGCTGCCGTGGTGCCGCAGCATGCGCAGGCGCGTGTCGTGGCGCGCCTCGCGCGTGGTCACGAGGCCGGCGTCGCCGTAGGCGCCGAGGTTCTTCGTCGGGTAGAACGAGAAGCAGCCGAAATCGCCCCAGGCGCCGGCCTGCTTGCCGCCCCAGTCGGCGGCGATCGCCTGCGCGGCGTCCTCGACCAGGACGATGCCGCGGCGCGCGCACAGCTCGGCGATCGCCGGCATCTCGGCGCACGGG
>JBDTMD010000402.1:0-2974 GCA_039934435.1 Burkholderiales bacterium | reverse complement strand
CACCGACAGGAGACCGGCATGGGTCCCGAGACGCAAGGCTTCCTCATGAACTGCTGGTACGTCGCCGCCTGGGATCACGAGCTGATCGACGGCCGGCTGATGGCGCGCACCGTCCTCGAAAAACCGCTCGTGCTCTACAAGGGCGACAGCGGCAGGGCCGTGGCGCTCGATGACCGCTGCTGCCACCGCGGCGCGAAGCTCTCCAACGGGCGGCTGGAGGGCGACGACCTGCGCTGCATGTACCACGGCCTGAAGTTCGCGCCCACCGGCAAGTGCATCCAGATTCCCGGCCAGGACGACGTGCCGCCGAAGATGGGCGTGCGCAGCTACCCGGTGGTGGAGCGCGACCACCTGGTCTGGATCTGGATGGGCGACCCGGCCAGGGCCGATCCGGCGAACATCATCGACATCCCGTACCTTCGCGACCCGGCCTGGCGCGGCGTGCCAGATTACATGCACTACAAGGCGAACTACCTCTTGATCGTCGACAACCTCGCGGATTTCTCGCACCTCGCCTTCGTGCACACGAAGACGCTCGGCGGCTCCGAGGAGTACGCGTTCAAAACCAAGCCTGTGGCCGTCGAGCGGCTCGAGGACGGCTTTCGCGTCGAGCGCTGGCACATGGGGGCGACGCCGCCGCCGTTTCACCGCAAGGTGGTGAAGGACGACCGGCCGATCGACCGGCGCAACATCGGCCGCATGCACGTGCCGGGGATCTTCTTTCTCGAGTCGCTGTTCGCGCCCGCCGGCCAGGGCGCGGAGAAAGGCAACCTCGCAGGCGCCAAGCAATACCGCAACTGCCAGTTCTTCACGCCGGAGACGCGGCGCAGCACGCACTTTTTCTGGAACTACCTGCACGACTACGAGCTGCACGACCCGACGATCGAGCGCTCGCTGCACGACAGCATGGTGCAGGGTTTCCTCGAGGACAAGTTCATCATCGAGGGCCAGCAGGAGGTGCTGGATGCCGATCCCGAGTTCAAGATGACCGGCATCATCGCCGATGCGCCGCTCGCGCATTTCCGCCGCACGCTGGGCAAACTGATCGACGCCGAGCGCGGCGCCAGCCAGTCGGTCGCCGCTTAGCGCCCGATCCCGGCGAGGCCGCGATCGAGGATGTCCCGCGACTGCTCCAGCACCGCGGCGCGCCACTTCGGATCCGAGGGGTAGAACGCCTCGCAGAACTGCTCGTGCACCTTGCGCGCCAGCGCCGGGTGTTTCGAACCGTGGTATTTCAGCCAGCGCCCCGCCATGTTGGCGCGCTGCACCTCGATACGCGGCAGCGTGCCGAACTCCACCACGATGCAGGTGACTTCGGCCTTGGGCAGCATGGCGGCGAAGCCGTCGATCAGAACACCCTGGTAGTCGGCGAGCGCCTTGTGCGTGATGCCCGCCATATTCACCGCGCGCTCGCCCCACCAGTCGCGCGCGCGCTTTCGCGCCGCCGAGCCCTCGGGGTGAAAGCACAGGTAGATGTGCTCCAGCCACGGCCCGATGCCGGTGTGGAAGTCGATGATTGCCGCGTGCTTCGCGTGCGCCACGTGCTTGACCACCGCTTCACAAAACGCGTAATTGGCCCACTGCTCGCGCTGGCCGCCGAAGTAGATGCCGTCGGGGTGCGAGAACTGTCCGCCGTTGAACGCGGTGGAAAACGCCTTCTCGCCGAGCGTCGCGCGCAGCGCGTCGAGCTGGCGGAACGCCTCGGCCTGCGAGGCATCGTCCCACGACTCGGGCGTGACGATGGCGTGGACCTCGGCATAGCCGGGGTTCGCAGGGTAGGGCTTCGTGTGGTCGAGGAAGTTGCGGTTGAGGTCGACGTTCTCCTCAGTGCCGCGCGCCTTGTGCGCGAAGCCCCAGGGATTGTGCGCATGGAACAACACCATCGCCGTGTTCTTCGGCAGGCGCTTCGCGCCGCCGCCGAGCAGCCATGCGGTCTGCGCCGCCGAGCCCGAATAGCCCTCGATACCGTGCGTGCCGCTGCCGGCGACCAGCACGCGCTCGGCGTCCTCCGGCCCGGCGACGGCGACGTCGAGGCAGAGTGGCTCGCCTGCCGGGCCCTTAGCCTTCGGGTCGCGGAATTCGTAGACGCGCGCGCCGTTGGCGCGCGCGGCGTCGACGAAGCGGCCACGCGCCTCGGCGTAGCTGGCCGAAAACATCGACAGGTCAGGCATCGATGCCCTTCCAGCGCGCGAGCTTCGCCGAATGCAGGCCAAAGAGATCCAGCACGCGGCGCACGGTGTGCAGGACGAGGTCGTCGATCGACTTCGGCCGGGCGTAGAACGCGGGCACCGGCGGGAACACGACGCCGCCCATCTCGGTCACCTGCACCATGTTGCGGAGGTGCGCGAGGTTGAGGGGCGCTTCGCGCGCCAGCAGCACCAGCCGGCGGCGCTCCTTCAGCACCACGTCGGCGGCCCGCGACACGAGGTCGTCGGCGTGCGCGTGCGCCACCGCTGCCAGCGTCTTCATCGAGCACGGCGCGATCACCATGCCGTCGGTCAGAAACGAGCCGCTGGCGATCGCCGCGCCGATGTCCTTGGGGTGATAGCACTGATGGGCGAGGCGCTCGATGTCCTTTCGCTTCAGCCCGAGCTCCTGCCAGGCGTTGAGCACGCCCGCGTCGGTGAGCACGAGGTGCGTCTCCCAGCCCTTCTGCCGGCGCAGTTCCTGCAGCAGGCGCACGCCGTAGGCCGAGCCGGTGGCCCCGGTGATGCCGACGATGAGGCGCCGTTTTGCCATGCGCGCAAGCTTAGCCCATTTGCCCGCCTACAATTCGCGCGTGAATCCGCGGCTGCTGCTCGTCGTCTTCTGTCCGTTCGCCGCCGGCTACTTCCTGTCCTTCTTTTTCCGCAACGTCAACGCCGTCATCTCGCGCGACCTGGCGAGCGAATTCGCGCTGTCGCCCTCGGACCTGGGATTCCTCACCGCCCTGTACCTGCTCGCCTTCGCCGCGTTCCAGCTGCCGCTCGGCGTG
>JBDTMD010000401.1:0-2979 GCA_039934435.1 Burkholderiales bacterium | reverse complement strand
ACTCCTGGAATTCACGCGTATGACCGGCGACGTGGTGAAGGCGATGCGCGCCTGCCCGCAGCCCGTGATCGCCGCCGTCGACGGCGTGTGCGCCGGGGCGGGGGCGCTGCTCGCGCTCTGTTCCGACCTGCGCTACGCCAGCCCCGACGCCAAGGTGGCGTTCCTGTTCACGCGCGTCGGCCTCGCCGGCGCCGACATGGGCGCCTGCGCCATGCTGCCGCGGGTCATCGGGCAGGGCAGAGCGTCGGAACTGCTCTATACGGGACGATCGATGTCCGCGGCGGAGGGCTTCGCCTGGGGCTTCTTCAACCGCGTGGTCGACCCGGTGCTGCCGGCGGCAGTGGAGCTCGCGCAGTCGCTCGCCTCGGGCCCGACGTTTGCGCACGCGATGACCAAGAAAATGCTGCACCAGGAATGGAACGTGAGCCTCGACGAAGCGATCGAAATGGAAGCGCAGGCGCAGGCGATCTGCATGCAGACCAGGGATTTCCAAAGAGCCTACGACGCCTTCGCCAAGAAGCAGAAACCCGAATTCCAAGGCGACTGATGGACCGCTTCGCCCACCTGCAGTGGCCTTTCTTCGATCCACCGCACGCAGCCTTATCGCGTGCGGTGGACACTTGGGCCTGCGCAAACCTCGGACACGCGCACGGGGAAGATGCCGACGCTATCTGCCGCAAACTGGTAAAGGACCTGGGTCAGGCGGGTTACCTCAAGTACTGTGTCAACGAGAATCCGGACGTCAGATCCATTGCATTGATAAGAGAAGTGCTGTCCTACCACGCCGGCCTCGCCGATTTCGCGTTCGTCATGCAGGGATTGGGCAGCGGCCCGATCGTTCTCGCCGGGACGGAGCAGCAGCGCAAGCACTACCTGCCCGGAGCCGCGGCCGGTGAGGCCATCGCCGCGTTCGCGCTGTCCGAGCCGGATGCCGGATCGGACGTCCAGGCCATGACCACCCGCGCAACGAAGAAGGGCGCCGGCTGGGTGCTCGATGGCGTGAAGACCTGGATCTCGAACGGCGGCATCGCCGATTTCTACGTCACGTTCGCGAAGGCCGATGAAGGCATCAGCGCCTTCGTGGTCGACGCTGCGGAGGTGGACGCCACCGAGCGCATCGACATCGTTGCCCCGCACCCGATGGCTGTAGTGAAATTCAAAGGCGCGAAAGCGCAGCTCGTCGGCGCGGCCGGGCAGGGCTTCAAGCTGGCGATGCAGAACCTTGATGTTTTTCGCACCACGGTGGCCGCCGCGGCGCTCGGCTTCGCGCGCCGCGCGCTCGATGAAGCGCTCGCGCGCGCCAAGAACCGCAGAATGTTCGGCCAGCGCCTCGCCGATCTGCAGTTGACGCAGGCCAAGCTCGCCGACATGGCCACCGCCATCGACGCCGGCGCGCTGCTCACCTACCGCGCGGCCTGGCTGCGCGACGTAAAAAAGGTCCGTGTCACGCGCGAGGCGGCGATGGCCAAGATGCAGGCCACCGAAGCCGCGCAACAGGTGATCGACGATGCCGTGCAGATCCTCGGCGGGCTCGGGGTGATGCGCGGCCATCCGGTGGAGCGCCTGTATCGCGAAGTGCGGGCACTGCGCATCTACGAGGGCGCGACCGAGGTGCAGAAAATGATCATCGCGCGGGAGCTGCTGAAATGAACGCCAGGACGTCGCACGCCGACACCTTCGCCCGGGACAACCTGCCGCCGCGCGAGCAATGGCCCGAGTTCCTCCTCGAGCGGCCCGAGTTCCGCTACCCGGTGCGCATGAACTGCGCCACCGAACTTCTCGACAAGATGGTGAGCCGCGGCTTCGGCCACCGCCGGGTGATCCGCGCCCCGGACGGCGCGTGCACCTACACCGAGCTCTATGCGCAGGCGAACCGCATCGCCAACGTCCTGGTGCGCGAAATGGGCCTGAAGCCCGGCAACCGCGTGCTGCTGCGCGGCCCCAACAGCCCGATGACGGCCGCCTGCTGGTTCGCGGTGATGAAGGCGGGCGGCGTGTGCGTGGCGACGATGCCGCTGTTGCGCGCGAAGGAGCTTATCGACATCGTTGCCAAGGCCGAGGTGAGCCATGCGCTGTGCGACAAGCGGCTGGCGGCCGAGCTCGAGGCGGCGTGCGCCAGCTGCCCGGCCCTGCAGGCCGTGAAGTACTGGCAGGACGACGCGCCGGGCTCGCTCGACCTGCTGTGCGCGCGCCAGCCGCAGACTTTCAGCAACATCGACACGCTGGCCGAAGACGTCGCGCTCATCGCCTTCACTTCCGGCACCACCGGCAAGCCCAAGGGGACGATGCATTTCCACCGCGACGTGATCGCCATGTGCGACGCGTTTCCGCGCTCGTGCCTCGGCGCGACCAAGGACGACATTTTCTGCGGCACGCCGCCGCTCGCCTTCACCTTCGGCCTGGGCGGGCTGCTTGCCTTTCCGATGCGCGTCGGCGCGTCCACGATGCTGGCGGAAAAGCTCGCGCCCGACACGCTGCTCGAGGCCATCCAGCGCGAACGCGCGACCGTCTGCTTCACCGCGCCGACCATGTACCGCGCGATGGCGGGCCTGGCGAAGGATTACGACCTGCGCTCGTTGAAGAAATGCGTTTCCGCGGGCGAAGCGCTGCCCGATGCCACGCGCCAGCTGTTCCGGGAGTCGACCGGCATCGAGATCATCGACGGCATCGGCTCGACCGAGATGATCCATATCTTCATCTCGCATACGCCCGAGCGCGTGCGCCGCGGCGCCACCGGCTACGCCGTCCCGGGCTACCGCGCCACGGTGCTGGACGAAGACGGCCGGCCGTGCAAGCCGGGCGTCGTCGGCCGGCTGGCGGTGAAGGGCCCGACCGGCTGCCGCTACCTCGCCGACGAGCGGCAAAAGGACTATGTGGTGAACGGCTGGA
Organism: Burkholderiales bacterium; assembly: GCA_039934435.1. Classification (GTDB taxonomy): domain Bacteria; phylum Pseudomonadota; class Gammaproteobacteria; order Burkholderiales; family SG8-39; genus JAABQT01. The sequence goes on along the minus strand of JBDTMD010000401.1, from coordinate 90 downwards.
ACCTGACGGGCGACGCCTACCTTATGGACGAGGAGGGCTACTTCTTCTACCAGGCGCGCACCGACGACATGATCATCTCGGCCGGCTACA
>JBDTMD010000400.1:0-2980 GCA_039934435.1 Burkholderiales bacterium | reverse complement strand
GGCCTAGCACGATTCAGCAGTACCTTCGTACGGGCCGCATTGATGAACTGCATGTCGCCATCGCGCCGGTCGTGCTCGGTAGTGGCGAGCGACTGTTCGAGGGGGTCGATTTGCGAGCTCTGGGATACAACTGCGTCGAGTGTGTCGCGTCGGAGAAGGCCACCCATGTTGTGCTTCGACGCCCCGGGCAGAATGACGCGTAACTACCGGTAGTCATGAAGTCCATATCTCTTGACCGACCCGGTGCTCGAGCTGCGCCCGAACTGCGAAAACTGCAACAAACCCCTGCTCCCGAACTCGACCGAGGCGCGCATCTGCAGTTACGAATGCACCTTCTGCGCGCTCTGCGCGGACACGATCCTCGCCAACGTCTGCCCGAACTGCGGCGGCGGCTTCGTGCCGCGGCCGATCCGGCCGGCACCCAGGCGAAGCACCGGCCGGTCGAGCCCGCGGCGCACAACCAGTTCGCGATGCCGATCAAGGACATCCCGCCGCACCAGCGCTAGCGCCGCTCCCGGCTCAGGCTGTAGTACGTCCCGGAGAAGATCACCGCCGCGCCGACGATGATCATCGGGTCGAAAGCCTCCTTGTAGAACAGCGCCCCGACCACCGCGATCAGCGGCAGCCGCACGAAGTCGATCGGCACCACCACGGTGGCATCGGCCAGTTTGAATGCCCGCGTCATGCAGTAGTGCGCCGTGTAGCTGCCGACCCCGATCAACAGCATCCACGGCAAATCGGATGCCGGCGGCGACACCCAATGCGGCAGCGCCGAAAGCAGCGCCAGCGGCGTCTGCACCACCGACATCCAGAACAGCACCGCCAATGGCGACTCGGTGGACGACAGGCGCTTGGTGGCGATCATGTTGCCGGCATACAGGAACGCGGCGGCCAGCGCGACCAGCGCCCCCAACTGAAAGACCCCGAACCCCGGCCGCAGGATGATGAGCACGCCGGCCAGGCCCAGCACCAGCATCACCACGCGCGGCCGCGTCAGCCGCTCCCCCAGCAGCATCGCCGCCAGCACCGCGGTCCACACCGGCATGGTGAACTCGATGGCGAACACCGTCGCCAGCGGCAGGGCGCCGATCGCGAACACCCAGCAGTACTGGCCGCCGAAATGGATGACGTTGCGCAGCACGTGCAGCGGCAGCCGCACGGTCGCCGTCACCGCGCCCTCCGCCTGCGCGATGATGACCAGCACGATCGCCATCATCACCACGCTTCTGACGAACAGGATCTGGAACGGCGCCATGTGCGCGAGCAGCTCGCGCGCGGCGATCGCCATGGTCGAAAAGGAGAGCACCGCGCCGCCCATCCACAGGACGCCGCGCAAGGTGTTGTTCATCATGGCGCGCGCCGACTATAGCAGGCGCACCACGCGTCTCGCGGCGGCGACGCGCCCGCTTTTCAGGAATTCGTCGTGGTTGCGGTCGACCTCCGCGGGCACGTAGCGGTAGCTGACCATCATGCCGCACGACTGCGCCAGTCCGCGCTCGGAAGCATCGGCCATCCAGAAAATGCGATCGACACTCGCACCGTTGTTGAGGTGGAACTGCGCCACGGCATCGAGCGGCGCCGCGCCCGCCTTCGCCTGCACCAGGTAGCGCGCGCACAGCTTCAGCAACGGCTCGCGCAGCGTTTCCGCGGGAGTTCCCTTCAGATCCGCCACGCCCGCCGGCAGCCCGTCCTGCCCGGCTAGCCAGCGGCGAAACCCGGGCAGCGGCGACAGGGTGGCGAAGGTCTTCAGCCACGGCAGGTCCTGCTGCAGGTCGGCGATGACGCGCTTCAGCAGCAGGTTGCCGAAGCTGATGCCGCGCAGGCCCTTCTGCGCGTTGGAGATCGAATAGAACACCGCCGTGTCGGCGGCGCGGATGTTACCGATCGGCGCCTGCGCGTCGAGCAGCAGCTGCACGCTGCCGGGCAACCCCTTGGCGAGCGCGATTTCGACGAAGATCAGCGGCTCGTTCGGCATGCGCGCGTGGAAGAACGCGTAGCAGCGCCGGTCGAGGTCGAGCCGGTTCTTGAGGTCGTCCCAGGACTCGATGCGGTGCACCGCTTCGTAGGCAATGAGCTTTTCCAGCAGCAGCGCCGGCGACTGCCAGGTGATGCGCCGCAACTCGAGAAAGCCCGGGTCGAACCAGCTCTCGAGCAGCCCGTCGAGCTCCACGCGCAGCACTTCGAGCGCCGGCTCGCGCTCGAGGACGGCGAGCAGGTCGGCGCGCAGGTCGACCAGGAATTTGACGCCATCGGGCAGCAGGTTGAACTGCGCGAGAAATTTCGCCCGCGGCGCATTCAGCGCCAGGCGCAGCCGCGCCTCGGCCTGCGCGCGCTCGGCCTCGCTCGCGGCGCGCATCGCCGCCACCGCCGCGTCGAGCGCCGCGCGCTGCGGCATGAACTCGCGGCTGATGAGGCCGAGGATCGCGGCGCGCTCCCCGGCGTCGGCGCCGCGATACGCGGCCGCGATGCGCTGCGCGCGTTCGCGCGCCGACATCTCGCCGCCGCGCTGCGCGCGGCTCTCGGCGAACAGCTGCTCGAGCTCGCCCGGCACGCCGGTCTGCCGGCGCGGCGCCGGCGCCAGTCCCGGCACGATCGCTGCGGCAATACGCTGGCCCCAGCCGCGCAATCGCTCGAGCGCGCCGGGGGCATTCGTCGTCGTTCTTTCATTCACGGGCCGAACGCTACAGGTTTCTGCGCTCGAGGCAAGTTCGGCCTGCTCGCGACCGCTATAATCCCGGCCCTGATGGAAGCCGAACGCCTCAACCTGCTCGCCGCCAAGCTCGAAGACCTGAAGCAGAGGTCCCAGGAGCTGAGGAGGTACCTTTGACTTCGATGCCAAGGAACAGCGGCTCGTAGCGGTCAATCGCGAGCTCGAGGACCCGAAGGTCTGGTCCGACCAGAAGCGCGCCCAGGAGCTCGGGCGCGAGAAGAAGCACCTCGAAGACACCGTCGAAACGGTCACCGACGTCGATGCCGGCAT
>JBDTMD010000399.1:0-2981 GCA_039934435.1 Burkholderiales bacterium | reverse complement strand
CCGGCCGCTCGCCGAGAAAAAGCATTCCCGACAGCACGCCGACCACCGGCACCGGCAGCGACGAAAGCGAGCTCACCGCCACCGGCAGTGTTCTTGCCATCGTGAACCACGCCCAATGAGCCAGGGTGCCGGCAAAGAATATGTTGTAGAGAATCGCGAACCAGGCGGTGCCGTTCATGGTCGACAACGCGAGCCATGGATGCGGATCGAACCACGGCATCAGCGCGATGATCGGCAGCCATCCCAGAATCATCATCCAGCCGGTAAGCGTGTTTTGCGGCAGCTCCAGCTTCCAGCGTCGCAGCAACACGGTACCGAATGCCCAGCTTATCGCGGCGCCGAGGATGAACAGCGTGCCGGCGGGCGAGCCCTGCACGTGGCGAAAGTCTTCGCCGAGCAGCAAGGCCATGCCGCACATCCCGAGCGCGAGACCGATGAGCTTGCGACGTGACAGCGGCTCGTGCAGCAACGCAAGCGAGAACAGTACGCTCCAGACCGGCATGGTAAAGGCGAGTATTGCCGATCTGCCGGCGGGCATCTGTTGCACGCCGAACACGATCAGTCCGTTCCAGGCGCCGATATTGAAAATCGCCAGCGCGGCGAGCTTGCCCCACAGCGCACGCGGAATGGCGATCGAATCGCCTCCGAGCTTGGCCAGCAGCAGGAGGCCGATCCCCGCGAACGGAAGCGACGCGGCGCGGAAGGTCAGCGGCGCAAGCTCGGTCACGCCGATTTTCAACACCGGCCAGTTGCAACCCCACACCAATGCAAGAATGCCGACCAGCAGCAGGCTCGAGACCGGCACCGCGTGCTGCGCGGTGGCGGGACGCGCGGCGGTCATAGACGCGGAGGCCGGTCGGAAGGAAGCTCGCCGAACTTGGCCTGATGCAGCTCGCGCGCCTGCGTCACCCATTGGTCGCGCACGATGCGGCCGGGAAATTCCGGCAGCTTGGCGTCAAACTCGGCGCTGTCGCTCTCGCTCCAGCGCGCGATCTGCCGGAACGTAGTGACGCCGAGGTTGTGCAGCATGCGCTCGAGAACCGGACCGATGCCGATGATGAACTTCAGGTCGTCGGGCTCCCCGACGCCGGCCAGGATCGGCGGCGGCGCATTGTTCTCGATGTCGATGACGAGCTGACGGTAGCGCGTAGTTTCCTGGCGTGCCTCGGCGAGCTCCGCGGCCAGCCGTTCGCACTCGCGTCTCAATCCGATATCGTCCTCAGGCCGCGCGCCGCGGTCGGCGAAATGCTGCCGAAGCATCGCGGCCTCGGCATCGCGGCTGCGGATGATGCGCGCTTTTTCGATGCCGACCCGCTCCATCTCCGTGCTTTGGTCATCGGTCGGGCTCGCCGTTACCGCAGCGGACATGGGCGCCGCCGGCGCGGCGAGCGCGGGCGTAGGCGCGGTCGCGTGCGGCTCTTCCGGCAAGACGTGGCCGGCGCGACCGCGCACACCGACCGCATAGCCGGCAAGCGCCGCAAGAAGGACGGCGATGATGAAAATGATTGTGACGAGAAAGGCCATGATCTCGCGGGAAGGCGCCGCCCCATCCGGCGCGGCCGGCGGCGCAACGCACATTCTACTGAGGATTGCCGAAACGCGTGAGCTTCGATAAACCTCTCGTCGTCCCCGCGGAAGCGGGGACCCAGCGGCGTGTGTCACAAGACACTGGGTTCCCGCTTGCGCGGGAACGACGATATTGGGACGTCATCGACACTTCAAATACTCAATAGCCGGCTACAGGGCCGAAAATTGCGCGGTGCCCGCGCGTTCGCCGACCTGTCGCGACCTGCTACAATCGACTCGGCCACCCTCGCTTTCTTTGCAGTTTTTCCGTCCCCATGACTGACCCGGTCCACGAAGCCGCCTCCTCGGCGCCGTCGGTGGCGCGGCGCGACCCTGCGCGCGTGCGCCGCTGGCTGCTCGCGCTGGTGCTGGCGCTGCTTGCCGCGGCTGTGCTCGCCGTCTGGCTCGATGGACGCAACGCGCAACGCGTGCTGCGCACCGACGTCGCGAAGCGTCTTGCTGACCTCGACGCGCTCGATCAAACGACGCGCGCGAAATTGAAGGATGCACAGGAGGGCTTGAGGGAAGCGCAGGCCAAGCTCGCGCTGCTCGAAAGCCGGTTATCCGAATCGCAGAACCAACAGGCCGCGCTCGAGGCGCTCTATCGCGAGCTGGCGCCGTCGCGCGACGAATGGGCGTTGACCGAGATCGAGCAGGTGCTGCAGCTCGCAAGTCAGCAATTGCAGCTTGCGCGCAACGTGCCCTCGGCGCTGGCTGCGCTCCAGTTGGCCGACTCCAAGCTGCAACGGCTCGACCGGCCGCAATTCGCACCGCTGCGACGCGCACTGGCGCGCGACATGGATCGGCTGAAGGCGGTGCCGTACGTGGACGTGCCCGGGATCTCGCTGCGCCTCGATCAGGCTATTGCGGCGGTCGACTCGCTGCCGCTGGCGTTGGAGGAGCGCTTGCCCCCACCGGCGGCGCCGGCGCCGCCCGCAGACGAGTCCGGTTGGCGCCGTTTCCTGCGCGCGGTCTGGCAGGACGTGCGACAGCTGATTCGGGTCGAGAATCTCGACCGTCCCGAGGTGCCGCTGCTCTCGCCACAGCAGCAATTCTTCCTGCGCGAAAATCTCAAGCTTCGCCTCTTGTCGGCGCGTTTTTCGCTGTTGTTTCACGATCAGCAGAATTTCCGCGCCGATCTGATCGCGGCTGATACCTGGCTGCGCAAGTATTTCGACACCCGTTCGCCAGCGGTATCGACGCTGCAGACGTTGCTCAAGCAGATGCAGGCAACCGACATGGCGAGCGGGATGCCTGATGTCGTCGGCAGCCTCGAAGCGGTTCGGGTCCTCAAGCTCGCGCGCGAGAGGCCGCCGCGCTAGGCGCCGGCGACGGCACCTCCGGCGGCGCTACCTTCATGCGCTTTCTCTTCTGGTTTCTTCTGCTCGCAGTTGCGGCGGTGGTGGTCGCACTCG
>JBDTMD010000398.1:0-2982 GCA_039934435.1 Burkholderiales bacterium | reverse complement strand
GACATCGCCAGCACGATGGCCGGATGCGGCGTGCTCATGCGGATGATGGCGGTGTGCGCATCGGGCGTGTCGACTTTCTCGACCGGATCCATCATGGTCTGGAACGGGTGATTGGCCTTGATTGCCATGATCGAGAAGGCCACATCCGCGGACGTGATTGGCTTGCCGTCATGGAACACGGCGTTCTTGCGCAGCTTCAGCGTCAGCGACAGGCCATCGGCGGCCAGCTGCCACGACTCCGCCAAGTAGGGCTGCGCGTTCCATTTGTCGTCGAAGCGCAGCGGGCTGGCGAACAGCTGGGTAGATACCAGGCCCGTGCCGGCGCCGGATTGAACAGCGCCGTTCAGGTGGCGCGGCGACTGCGTGTAACCGACAACCAGCGTGCCACCGTGCTTGACCTCGCCTGCCTGTGCGTGCAGAGGCAAGGCCGCCGAAAAGGACAGCAGGACAGCAGCGAAGAGGCGAAGCCGGGCGATGGGGCGAGTGGGCATGGTAGGGTTCTGCGGAAGCAAGCGGTTTGATTTCGAGCGGTTCAGTAGAAGGCCGAGCGCCGAGCGCGCCGCTTACTTGAGATAGACATCGTCGTACGGCGACAGCGGTCCCCAGATGGTCATCGGCACATTGCCCACCGTTTTCGTTGTTGCCGTGTGGTAGGGCACCACGTTGATGAACAGGACCGGCAACTCGTCGGTCACGATCTTCTGGAACGTCGCATAGTCGGCCTTGCGTTTGGCCGGATCGACCTCGGTGCCTGCGGCCTTGAGCAGTTCATCGACCTTCGGATTCTTGTAGGACTGCGTGTTGGTCCACACCATCGGGCGGATGTTGGTCGACAGGTAGGTGCGGTGCACGCCGATCACCGGGTCGCCCCAGTTGAAAACACCATCCACTGTCAGGTCAAAGTCGTGCGAGGCCATGCGCTGGGCCCAGGCCGGAAAGTCGGCCGACGCCCGCACGTCGACCGTAATCCCGATCTTCTTCAGTTGCGGGCGGATGTACTCGGCGATCGTCTTCTGCTGGTGGTCGCCCGGGTTGTAGTCGATGGTCAGCTTGAAGCGCTCGCCGTCCATACCGGCCTTGTAGCCGGCTTCGTCAAGCAGCGCGGCGGTTTTCTTGAGGTCGTGGGGGTAAGTGACGAGGTCCTTGGTCGCGAACGGACTGCTCGGCACGATCGGACCGTTGGCAATCGTCGCAAAACCGCCCATCAGCGCCTTGGTGATGAATTTCTTGTCGATCGCATGCGCGATCGCCTTGCGCACCCTGATGTCGGACAGCGGCTTCTTCTCGAGGTTGAATGCAAGCCAGTTGAGCGGCCCAATGCCTTCATAGCCTTTGTCGGTAAGCAGGATGTTGTTGTCGTCCTTCAGGCGCCTGAGGTCGGTCGGCACGTTCATAAATGGCACCATCTGGATGTCGCCGCGCTCGAGGCCGAGCAGCAGGCTTTGCGTATCCGGCGCGATGTTGAAGATCACACGGTCCAGATACGGCTTGTCCTTGAGGAAGAACTTGTCAAAGCGTTCCAGCACGACCCGCGTGCCGGACTGGAATTCGACCAGCTTGAATGGCCCCGAGCCGACCACGTCCTTCGAGTTGCGCGGGTGGCTCTTCAGGTCCTGCCCGTCGCCGTAAACGTGCTTGGGCAGGATCGGGCACAGCGCAGGCGACATCGCCAGCACGATCGCCGGATGTGGCGTGCTCATGCGGATGATCGCGGTGTGCGGATCGGGCGTCTCCACTTTTTCGACCGGGCCCATCATGGTCTGGAACGGGTGGTTGGCCTTGATCGCCATGATCGAGAATGCGACGTCTTCGCTCGTGACCGGCTTGCCGTCGTGAAACACTGCGTCCTTGCGCAGATTCAAGGTCAGCGATTTGCCGTCTTCTGACAGCTTCCAGGACTCAGCCAAGTAGGGCTGCGGCTTCCACTGGTCGTCGAAGCGCAGTGGGCTCGCAAATAGCTGCGTCGACGGCATTGCCGTGGCAAGGCCTGACTGCACCGCGCCGTTAAGGTGGCGCGGTGCTTCGGAGGTGCCGACGACCAGCGTGCCGCCACGCTTCACGTCCGGGCTTGCCGCATGCGCGGAGGGCAGCCACGAAACAGCCAATGCAGTGGCCGTGAGCACGAGCGAGGCGAGCGTGCGGCGTCGGATCGAGTGGGGCAAGACATGCATTCGAAAACTCCTTGGGTTGTGGAATGAAGGCGAGAACGTTCAGGACTGCGAGGCCCCCGCGCCGGGCAACGGCAACACGCGGCCCCCGAGCACGGTGCCTGCGACCTTCACGTCCTTCAGCGTCGCCGCCGGCACCTCCAGCGGGTCGTCCTCGAGGACGCAGAAATCGGCGAGCTTGCCGATCTCGATCGATCCGATGCGATCGTCGAGCCGCAACGTGAACGCGGCACCCATCGTGACGGCGTAGAGCGCGTCGGCCACCGCAATGCACTCTGATTCGCCGAGCACGCGGCCTGAAGAGGTGTGGCGGTTCACGGCGCACCACGCGGTGAACAGCGGACCGAGCGGCGTCACCGGGGTATCGGAATGGATTGCCAAGGGGATGCCGTTGCGCAGCGCCGTCGCGCAGGCATCCATCCGGCACGCTCGGTCGGGACCCATCGTCACCGCGTAGTGCGCATCGCCCCAGTAGTAGATGTGGTTGGCGAACAGGTTCACGCACATGCCGAGCCGGGCGATCCGCCGGAATTGGGCTGCGTCCGCCATCTGGCAGTGTTGCAAGGTGTGACGGTGGTCCGGCCGGGGACACTTCGCCAGGGCCGCCTCCACGGCGTCGAGCGCCAGGTCGGTCGCCTCGTCGCCATTGGTGTGGATGTGCAGTTGGAAGCCCTCCGTGTGGAAGTATTCGATCGCCGAGCGCAACTCGGCGGGTGGCAGGATCCAGGTGCCGTTGTCGTGGCCGTTAAAGTAACCGGGCCAGCGCAGCCTGGCGGTGAAGCCCTGGATTGAGCCGTCGGCAACCAGCTTGATG
>JBDTMD010000397.1:0-2984 GCA_039934435.1 Burkholderiales bacterium | reverse complement strand
GCATGGGCTGGCGCGGCGGCGGCCATTTCCTGGTCAAGTACGGCATCGAGCAGCTGTTCGTGGAGCAGGGCAGCGGCCTCGACATCGAAAAGCGCCGTGGCGGGCGCGGCGATCTGCAGGTGCCGATGGAGGTGGAAGTCGCCGTGTCTCCTTCGGGCACGGCATTGATCCGCGGCTACCGCTGGAGCCACCTGGGCGTGAAGCTCGAGGTGCTGCGCCGTCCGGCGGCCCGCATCCGCGCTGCCAACGCGCCGGTGCCCGAGGGTCCGCTCAGCCCCAAGCTGCGCATCACGCTTGCCAATGCATCGGACGCACCGTTGAGCGTGGCCGATGCCGGCGAGCACTGCGCCTTCCACCTGGTGCCAGTGGCGTGGACCGGGCAAGCCTATCCGCCCGTAGGGCAAGCCTGCGGCGACGCGCCCGAGGCGCGGGCGATCACGCTCGCCCCCGGCGAGTCCTACAGTGTGGAGCTCGATCTCTCGGAGCCGCGCTGGTACGTGGTGGCAAACGGCAAGCCGCTCGAGATCGGCGCCCTGCCCGGATTTCCCCAGTTCCGCATCGAATACCGCACCCCAGATCCGGCGCCTGCCGGCGCCGGTCCGCTCTGGCGCGGCCGTCTCGCGTCGCAGGCGTTCAACGCGAGCGGCGCGATCGACTAAAGAAGTGCCTGGCGCGCGATGCGCAGGCGCGGCTCGCGCATGTCGTCGCCGCGCACCTCGCGCAGCGCGTAGCCGGCGAAGGTTGCGGCGACGTCCTTGCGCCAGTACAGATCGAGGTCGGTGTTGTCCATCGGCTTGGCGCGAGACGCGACAAGGGCGCCGGCCTCGGCAATGACCTCGTCCGTGAGCCGCTTGCCCTTGAGGAATGCGCCGGCCTTGTCCACGAGGAACGGCCGCGAGGCGGCAGCACCCAACGCGATACGCGCCTCTTCGACTGTGCCGTCTTGCGCCAGCCTGGCCGCGGCCGCGACGCCCAGCACCGGAAAATCAAACGCCCCGCGCCGGCGCAGCTTCCAGTAGCTGCTGGTCCATCCCGCAGGCACACTCACTTCGGTGAGGATCTCGTCGGCGCGCCGCGTCAGGTAGTCGATGCCGTCATTCTGGTACAGCGCCGCGAGCGGCACCTCGCGCTCGCCCTGCGCCGAAACCAGCTTTACTTTGGCGTCGAGCGCGATCAGCGCCGGCGCCGTGTCGGTCGAAGACACCGCCACGCAGCGTTTGCTCGCGGTGGCGACCCAGCAGATGTCGCCGTCCTTTTTCAGGCAGAAATCGATCGCCTTGCGCCACTCGTGGTTCTGGTTGAAGTACGTGCAGCGCGTGTCGAGGCACAGGTTGCCGCCGAGCGTTCCCATGTTGCGCAGATGCACGGTCGCCACCTGCGCCGCGGCCTGCCACAGCCCGCGATAGCGCTCGCGCACCGAAGCGTCATGCACCAGGTCGCTGAGCGTCAGTCCTGCGCCGAGCAAGCCGTTCGATTTCTTCAGCTCCGCAACGCGCCGCAGCGACACCAGCATCTTCGGCGACTGGTGGCGGCGCTTCATGTTGGGAATCAGGTCGGTACCGCCGGCGATGAGCATCGCCTGCGGGCCTTCGCCCGCCAGGATCTTTGCGGCTTCCGCGACCGAGCGCGGCGCGCGGAACTCAAACCACGGCAGCCGCATCATCTCGCTTCACCTCGTTGCCGTCGCCGCCTTCCCAGGGCGGCGGCACGAACATCGGTTTCGGGTACGGGACCTGCGGAAACGCCTCCGGGCCGACGCGCGGATTTTTGCCCGCCGCTTTCAGCTCGAGCGCCTTCAGCACCTTGTCGGGCGTGATCGGCACCTCGTCGATGCGCACGCCGACCGCATCGTAGATGGCGTTCGCCACCGCCGGCATCACCGGCAGCAGCGGCCCCTGCCCGACTTCCTTGGCGCCGAACGGGCAGTTGGGATCGGGGTCCTCGACGAGTTCCGTCACGACGTCGGGCATGTCGAGCGCGGTCAGGCTCTTGTACTCGAGGAGCGACGGGAACTTGTGCACCAGCGCACCCGACAGCTTCGGCGGCAGGCGCCGGAACGCCTGCTCCTCCATCAGCGCCTCGCCGAGCGCCATGTAGACGCTGCCCTCCACCTGGCCGCGTGCCAGCACCGGATTTATGATGCGCCCGATGTCGTGCGCGATCCACACCTTGGGCACGCTCACCCAGCCGGTCGTCTCGTCGACGTCGACTTCCACCACGCAGGCGGTGTAGGAGTAGGCCGGCGACGGCCCGACGCCCGCGCCCTTGTAGCGCCCCGGTGCGCGCGGCGGCGAGTAACAGCCGACCGCGCCGAGCGTGCCGAACTTGGTTTCCGCGAATACCACGGCCTCGGCGAACGTCATCCCCTTCGACGGGTCGTCGGCAAAGAACACGCGCCCGCGCGAAAACGCCACGCGCTGCGGGATGATCATCAGCTGCTCGGCCGCGGCCTCGGCAAGCTGCGCCTTGAGTCGCCCGGCTGCCTGGATCGCGGCGTGGCCCATCATCACCGTGACACGGCTCGAGTACGAGCCGAGGTCGACCGGCGTCAATCCCGTGTCGCCGGTGACCAGGCGCACGTCGTAGGGATCGATGCCGAGCACTTCCGCGATCATCGCCGCGAGCACGTCGTCCGAGCCCTGGCCGATCTCGGTCGCGCCGCAAAACGCCGTCACCTGGCCGCTGCGATCCAGGAGCAGCTGCACGCCCGACTGCGGCATCCTGTTCCAGTAGATCGGCAGCCCCGCACCGCACAGGTACGCGCCGCAGGCGATGCCGAGGCCGCGCCCGCCCGGAAGCTTGCGGAATCGCCTTTTCCAGTCGGAAGCCGCGACGACGCGGCGGATGCATTCCGCCAGGCCGATGGAGCCGATCTTCAGCCAGTTGGCGGTCAGCGAATCGGGTTTCGCCACCATACCTAGGCGCAGCTCCGCAGGGTCCTTGTTCAGGTGCTCGGCAATCTTGTCGAGCTGCACTTCCTGGCC
>JBDTMD010000396.1:0-2986 GCA_039934435.1 Burkholderiales bacterium | reverse complement strand
CTTTGACCTCAATCACCCCGAGACCAACGGCATGATCGAGTACTTCGTGCGGCCGATGTCCGGGGTGCGCGGCGACATCAGCTTCGCCGAGTGGCTCGAGTACACGAAGACCTCGGGCATGCGCTTTCGCACGCGGCCGCCGGGCGTGGTCGAAGGCCCGGTCGGCGCGGGGACGCTCAATCTGCCGATTGCCTGCGCGCGCGCCCGGGCGCTCACCGCGCGGCCTTTCAAGTTCACGCTGACCGGCCCGCACATGCTGGCGAAGACGCTGCACGATCGCTATTACCGGGATCCAGCCAATCTCGCGAACGCCATCGCCGCCGTCCTCGCCGAGCAGGTGAAGCGCCTGGACGCCGACGTGGTGCAGGTGGACGAGGCGAACCTGCCCGGGCATCCCGGGGAGTGGAAGTGGGCGGCGGCGGCGATCAACAAGGTGCTGCGCGCGGTGCCGAAGAAAGCCAGGGCGGCGGTTCACCTGTGCTTCGGCAACTACGGCGGGCAGACCATCCAGAAGGGAACCTGGGCGAAGCTGATGGGCTATCTGAACGCGCTGGAAGCCGACCACGTCGTCATGGAATGCGCGCATCGCCCGCCCGCGGAGCTCGCGGTATTCAAGGATCTGCGCAAGGACATCGGCCTCGGCCTCGGCGTGGTGGACATCAAGCGCACCGAGATCGAGTCCGCCGATGAAATTGCGCGCGCCATCGAGCGCGCGGAGAAGCTGCTTGGGCGCGGGCGCGTCAAATACGTGCACCCGGACTGCGGCTTCTGGATGCTGAAGCGCAACATGGCCGACGGCAAGATCCGCGCCCTGGTCAGCGGGCGCGACCTCTACGAAGGAAGAAAATAGGGACGGACCCTATTTTCTAGCGGAACAGGGCCTTGCCCCAGGCCTCGTTCCAATCCTGGCCCATGGGATCGGTCTCGCGGCCGTCGGCCTCGTGGAAGCGGTTCGGGATCTGGAACATGGCGAGCATCAGGCCGCCCTCGGGCCCGGCCCAGGCCTCGTGGCGGCTGCCCGCCGGGCGCCACACGTACTCGCCGGCCTTGCACACGCCCTCGCCGCAGACCAGGGTCCCTTCCAGCACGTAGGTCTGCTCGATGAGCACGTGCTCGTGGTCGGGCAGCCGGGCATTCGGCGCGAATTTCATCAGCGCCGTGAGCAGGCCCTTGTCGCGGTCGATCAGCAGGGTCTTCATCTCCACCCCGTTGAAGCGCGTGCGCTCCCAGGGCAGGCCGGCGACGTCGACGAAGCGCGACGCCAAGGGTGGCAAGTCGGCATGCTTCAGCGCCTTCGGTGTGACTCCGCCCATCGCTTCCTCCCTGCGGCCCGCCGCTGTCCGGAACGTCTACCTATAGCCCTCCGCACGACGCCCGTCAACCCGGCGCAGCCCGGCCGCGCTAGCGCTTGCGGTGCTCCCCCACACGCACGATCTTCATCGTGTTGGTGCCGCCCGCCTTGCCGATCGGTTCGCCGATGGTGAGCACGATCAGGTCGCCGTCCTGCACCACGCCGTTCTCTGCCAGCACGTTCTCCGCTTCCTGCAGCAGTTCTTCGCGGTCGTGGCCGACGTACTTGACCATCAGCGGATAAGTGTCCCGAAACAGCGCGCACCGGTAGCGCGTCGTCGTCTGCGAGGTGAGCGCGTAGATCGGCACGCCGCAATTCAGCCGGCTCATCCACAGCGCCGTGGAGCCCGATTCGGTAAGCGCGGCGATCGCCTTGACCTTGAGGTGAAAGGCCGTGAACAGCGCCCCCATGGCGATCGACTGGTCGACGCGCGTGAACACGCGGTTGAGGAAGTCCTGGTCAAGGCTGATCGACTGCGTCTGCTCGGCCTCGATGCAGATGCGGTGCATGGCCTCGATCGTTTCCACCGGGTAGAGGCCGCTCGCCGACTCGGCCGACAGCATCACGGCGTCGGTGCCGTCGAGCACCGCGTTGGCGACGTCGGACACCTCGGCGCGCGTCGGTACCGGGCTGGCGATCATCGACTCCATCATCTGCGTCGCCGTGATGGTGAGCTTGTTGTGCTCGCGCGCGAGGCGGATCATGCGCTTTTGCAGCGCCGGCACGGCCGCGTCGCCCACTTCCACCGCCAGGTCGCCGCGCGCCACCATGATGCCGTCGCAGGCGCCCATGATGCTGACCAGCGCCTCGTGCTTTACGGCTTCCGCGCGCTCGATCTTGGCGATCAGCATCGCCTTGCCGCCGGCGGCGCGCAGGAGCTCGCGCGCCATGTACATGTCGGCGCCCGACTTGGGAAAGGACACGGCGAGGAAATCGGCGCGGATCTTCGCCGCGGTGCGGATGTCTTCCATGTCCTTCGGCGTCAGCGCCGCCGCGGTCAGGCCGCCGCCCTGACGATTGATGCCCTTGTTGTTGGAGAGCACGCCGCCGTGGCGCACCTTGGTCTGCACCTGCTCGCCGCGCACCGCGGTCACATCGAGCACGATCTTGCCGTCGTCGAGCAGCAGCACCGCGCCCTCCTCGACGTCGCGCGGCAACTCCTTGTAGTCGAGGCCGACGCGACCGTCGTCGCCAAGTTCGCAGGTGGCGTCGAGGATGAAGGCCGCGCCCTTTTCCAGCGTTACCTTGCCGTCCTTGAATTTGCCAATGCGGATTTTCGGCCCCTGCAGGTCGCACATGATGCCGACCGTGCGCCCGGTCATGCGCCCGATCTCCTTGACCAGCTCGGCGCGCTTTTCGTGGTCGGCCGCGGTGCCGTGCGAAAAATTGAGCCGCACCACGTCGACGCCGGCGCGCACCATGCGTTCGAGGACTGCGGGTTCGCTCGACGAAGGACCGAGCGTGGCGACGATCTTGGTGCTGCGGAGCATCAGGCTCTTTGTTCCAGGATGGCGACTGCGGGAAGCGTCTTGCCCTCGAGAAATTCGAGGAACGCGCCGCCCGCCGTCGAAATGTAGCTCACCTTGTCCGCGATGCCGAACTTGTTGATCGCGGCGACGGTATCGCCGCCGCCCG
>JBDTMD010000395.1:0-2987 GCA_039934435.1 Burkholderiales bacterium | reverse complement strand
CCTCGCTGGCGCCCAGGCCGGTGAAATCGAAGCGCAGCACCGCGATGCCGCGCTCAGCCAGCGCGGCACTGACGTGGGTTGCGGCCTTGGTTTCCTTGGAGCAGGTAAAGCAGTGCGCGAACAGCGCGTAAGCGCGCGGCGCCGCCGCCGGCGCGGCCAGGCGCGCGGCGAGCTCGCGGCCGTCGCGGCCGGGAAAGCGGATGGTTGCGGTGGGCATGAATTAGACTCGGCAGGGTGATGGAGCACGACATTGTCGCGCCCTCTGCCTGGGTCGTGCGCTGGGCGCCGATCATTACGCGTGGTCGCGTGCTCGACCTCGCCTGCGGCGCCGGCCGCCACGCGCGCCATCTCGCCGGCCTTGGCCACGAGGTCACGGCGCTCGACCGCGAGCCGCAGTCGCTTGAATCCATTCGCTTCGTGCAGGCCGACCTCGAGGACGGCAGCCCCTGGCCGCTGCCGGGTGAACTGTTCGACGGCATCGTCGTCGCCAACTACCTGCACCGGCCGTTGTTTGCGCTCATCAAAGGCGCGCTCGCGCCGGGCGGCGTGCTGATCTACGAAACGTTCATGCAGGGCAACGAGCGTTTCGGCAAGCCGTCCAACCCGGCGTTCCTGCTCGCGCCCGGGGAACTGTGGGTGGCGTTCGGCGGTCTGCAGATCATCGCGTTCGAGCAGGGCCTCAGCCTGCAGCCGAAGCGCGCCCAGCTGCAGCGGCTGTGCGCCCGGCGCCCGCCGAAGGGATAAAATCGCGGGTACTGCGAAGTAGAAGGAGGTCCTTCCATGATTACCGGCAGCTTGGTTGCAATCGTCACCCCGATGCACGACGACGGCCGCCTCGACATGGCGCGCTTTCGCGACCTGATCGACTGGCACGTCGCCGAGGGCACCGACGGCATCGTCGTCGTCGGCACCACGGGCGAATCGCCCACCGTGGATTTCGACGAGCACAAGGAGCTGATCCGCGTCGCCGTCGACCACGCCAAGGGCCGCATTCCAGTCGTCGCCGGCACCGGCGGCAATTCCACCGCGGAAGCCATCGAGCTCACCGCGTCGGCGAAGAAGGCCGGCGCCACCGCGTGTCTGTCCGTGGTCCCGTACTACAACAAGCCGGCGCAGGAAGGCCTGTACCGGCACTTCCGCAAGATCGCGGAAACCGTCGACCTGCCGCTGATTCTGTACAACGTGCCCGGCCGCACGGTCGCCGATCTGCAGAACGACACGGTGCTGCGCCTCGCGCAGGTGCCCGGCATCATCGGCATCAAGGACGCCACCGCCAGCATCGAGCGCGGCACCGATCTCATCAAGCGCACGCCGCGCGGCTTCGCCGTGTACAGCGGCGAGGATTCGACCGCGCTGGCGCTGATCCTGCTCGGCGGCCACGGCGTGATCTCGGTCACCGCCAACGTCGCGCCGCGCCTGATGCACGAGATGTGCGCCGCGGCGCTGGTCGGCGACGTGAAGCAGGCGCGCGACATCAACCTGCGCCTGCTGCCGCTGCACCAGCGTCTGTTCCTCGAGGCCAATCCGATTCCGGTGAAATGGGCGCTGGCGCAGATGGGCCGCATCGACGCCGGCCTGCGCCTGCCGCTGACGCCGCTGGCGGACAAGTTCCACGACGCGGTGCGCGAGGCGCTCGTCGAGGCCGGCATCAACATTCCCGGGCTGCGCGTGGTGGAAAAGCGCGCATGAAGCAGATCGCGGCCGCCGTCGCCGCGCTCGCGCTCCTCGCGGCCTGCAGCAGCACCGACGGCTTTCTCGATAACTCGAGCCGCATCGAGTACAAGTCGGCCGGCAAGCTGCCGTCGCTCGATGTGCCGCCCGACCTGACCTCGCCGGCGCGCGACGACCGCTACCAGGTGCCCGACGTCAACCGCGGCACCACGCTCTCGGGCTACCAGGCCGGGCGCGCGCAGCAGGCGAAGCCGGGCGCCTCGGCGGTTCTGCCTGCGGTCGATGGCATGCGCATCGAGCGCGACGGCGACGAGCGCTGGCTGTACGTCAACGAGCCGCCCGACAAGGTCTGGCCGCTGATGAAGTCGTTCTGGCAGGAAAACGGCTTTCTCATTGGGCGCGAGTATCCCGAAGCGGGCGTGATGGAGACCGAGTGGGCGGAGAACCGCGCGTCGCTCGCGCAGACCTGGCCGCAGCGTACGCTGGGAGGACTCTTCGGCGCGCTGCAGTCCACCGGCACGCGCGACAAGTACCGCACGCGCCTGGAGCCCGCGCCGGGTGGCGGGACTGAGATCTACGTCAGCCAACGCGGCCTGGAAGAGGTGTACGTGAACGCGGACCGGACGCAGACCGCCTGGCAGCCGCGGCCGTCGGATCCGGGCCTGGAGGCGGAATTCCTGCGCCGCCTGATGGTGCGCCTGGGCGCGTCAGAGAGCGTGGCGCGCGCCAGCGTCGCCAATGCGCAGCCGCCGGCGCAGCGCGCGACGCTGAAGAAGGGGCCCGCCGGCGCCGAACAGCTCGAAGTGCTAGAACCGTTCGATCGCGCCTGGCGGCGCGTCGGCCTGGCGCTCGACCGCGTCGGCTTCACGGTGGAAGACCGCGACCGCCAGAAGGGCGTGTATTTCGTGCGCTACGCCGACCCGCAGGCCGAGCTCACGGGCAAGAAGGACGAGGGCCTGCTCGCGCGCCTCGCGTTCTGGCGCGACACCACGCCCAAAATCAAGCCCGAGCAGTACCGCGTCTCGGTGACCGGCGCCGACGAGTCGAGCCGCGTGCAGGTCCTCGACAAGAACGGCGCCGCCGAGAGCTCGCCGACCGCGAGCCGCATCCTCGCCCTGCTGCACGAGCAATTGAAGTAGTGCGCTTCGCGTCGCTCGCCAGCGGCAGCAAGGGCAACTGCCTGGTGGCCGAGGCGGGCGCGAGCCGCGTGCTGGTCGACTGCGGCCTGTCGCCGCGCGAAACGGCGAAGCGACTGGCGCGGCTCGGGCTCGCACCCGCCGACCTCGATGCGATCCTCGTCACGCACGAGCACGACG
>JBDTMD010000394.1:0-2988 GCA_039934435.1 Burkholderiales bacterium | reverse complement strand
TCGATGGTCTCGCGGTCGGTGGTGCGCTGATTGAGGCCGTCGACGCCGATCTCCAGCCCGCGCATCGCCTTTTGCAGCGACTCCTGGAACGTGCGGCCGATGGCCATCACTTCGCCGACCGATTTCATCTGCGTGGTGAGGCGGTCGTTGGCCTGCGGGAATTTCTCGAAGTCGAAGCGCGGCACCTTGGTGACCACGTAGTCGATGCTCGGCTCGAACGACGCGGGCGTCGCACCGCCCGTAATGTCGTTCTGCAGCTCGTCCAGCGTATAGCCGACCGCGAGCTTCGCCGCCACCTTGGCGATCGGGAAACCGGTCGCCTTCGATGCCAGCGCCGACGAGCGACTGACTCGCGGATTCATCTCGATCACCAGCATGCGCCCGTCCTCGGGGCTGATCGCGAACTGCACGTTCGAGCCGCCGGTGTCGACGCCGATCTCGCGCAGCACCGCGATCGAGGCGTCGCGCATGATCTGGTATTCCTTGTCGGTGAGCGTCTGCGCCGGCGCCACGGTGATCGAGTCGCCGGTGTGCACGCCCATCGGGTCGAGGTTCTCGATCGAGCAGACGATGATGCAGTTGTCGGCGCGGTCGCGCACCACCTCCATCTCGAATTCCTTCCAGCCGATCACCGATTCCTCGATCAGCAGCTCGTTGGTGGGCGAAGCTTCCAGGCCGCGCTCGCAGATGGCGACGAACTCCTCGCGGTTGTAGGCGATGCCGCCGCCCGTGCCGCCGAGCGTGAACGAGGGTCGGATCACCGCCGGGAAGCCCAGGCTCGCCTGCACCTGCAGCGCCTCCTCCAGCGAGTGCGCGAGCGAGGAGCGCGCCGAGGCGAGGCCGATGCGCGACATCGCCTGCTTGAACTTTTCCCGGTCCTCGGCCTTGTCGATGGCCTCGCGCGAGGCGCCGATCATTTCGACGCCGAATTTCTCCAGCACGCCCTCGCGCGAGAGATCCAGCGCGCAGTTGAGCGCGGTCTGCCCGCCCATGGTGGGCAGCAGCGCATCGGGGCGCTCGCGCTCGATGATGCGCGCCACGGTCTGCCAGGTGATCGGCTCGATGTAGGTGGCGTCCGCCATCTCCGGGTCGGTCATGATGGTGGCCGGGTTGGAATTCACCAGCACCACGCGATAGCCCTCCTCGCGCAGCGCCTTGCAGGCCTGCGCGCCCGAATAGTCGAATTCGCAGGCCTGGCCGATGACGATCGGCCCGGCGCCGATGATCAGGATCGAGTGCAGGTCAGCGCGCTTGGGCATCGGCCATCATTTTTGCGAAGCGGTCAAACAGGTAACCGATGTCGTGCGGTCCCGGGCTCGCCTCGGGATGGCCCTGGAAGCAGAACGCCGGCCGGTCGGTGCGCGCCAGCCCCTGCAGCGAGCCGTCGAACAGCGACACGTGCGTCGGCCGCAGGCTGGCGGGCAGGCTCGCCGGGTCGACGGTAAAACCGTGGTTCTGGCTCGTGATCACCACCCTGCCGCTGTCGAGGTCCTTCACCGGATGGTTGGCGCCGTGGTGACCGAATTTCATCTTCAGCGTTTTCGCGCCCGAGGCGAGGCCCATCAGCTGGTGCCCAAGGCAGATGCCGAACACGGGGATGCGCGTGACGTCGAGGATCTCGCCGATCGCCTCGATGGCGTAGTCGCAGGGTTCCGGGTCGCCGGGGCCGTTGGACAGGAACACGCCGTCGGGTTTCATGCGCAGCACGTCGCGCGCCGGGGTCTGCGCCGGCACCACCGTGATGCGCGCGCCGCGCTCGGCGATGAGGCGCAGGATGTTGCGCTTGATGCCGTAGTCGTAGGCGACGACGTGGAACTTCGCGTCGTCAATTCTGCGGTAGCCCTTACCCAGCGCCCAAGCGCCCTCGCGCCATTCGAACGGCTCGCGCGTCGTGACGACCTTCGCCAGGTCGAGGCCGGCGAGGCCGGCGAACGCGCGCGCCGCGGCGAGCGCCTTGTCGATGCTGGGCGCGCCGGACATGACGCAGCCGGACTGCGCGCCCTTCTCGCGCAGCAGCCGCGTCAGCCGCCGCGTGTCGATGTCAGCGATCGCCAGTACGCCGCGCTCGACAAGATAGTCGCCGAGGCTCTGCTCGGCGCGCCAGCTCGACATCAGGGCCGGTACGTCGCGCACCACCAGTGCGGCCGCGTGCACCTTGTGCGACTCCTCGTCCTCGGCGTTGACGCCGGTATTGCCGATGTGGGGGTAGGTCAGCGTGACGATCTGGCCGCTGTACGAGGGATCGGTGAGGATCTCCTGGTACCCGGTGATCGCGGTATTGAACACCACTTCACCGGCGGCGAGGCCCGGCGCGCCCGCGCCGCGGCCCCGAAACACCGTCCCGTCGGCGAGGACGAGCACGGCGGAATCGAGCGCTGGCAAAAGCGGAACTCCCGGAGTAGATGTGAAAAAGCGGAAGAGGCTCGCGCCCCTCCCGCTCGTCAGAGCGCCAAATTATACCGCGCCGGCTACCTCAGGCCAAGCACGTCGAACATGTCGTACAGCCCGGGACCGCGGCCGCGCAGCCATTTCGCGGCGCGCAATGCCCCGGCCGCGTAGGTCATGCGGCTCTGCGAGCGCACGGCGATCTCCACCCGTTCGCCGGCGCCGGCGAAGATCACGGTGTGCTCGCCGACGATGTCGCCGCCGCGGATGGCATGAAAGCCGATGGCCCGGGCGGGTCGCTCGCCGGTGTCGCCGCTGCGCCCGTGCGTGGCGACCTTGGCGAGATCGCGGCCCAGCGCGTGCGCCACCAGCTCGCCGAGCTTGAGCGCCGTTCCGGAGGGAGCGTCCACCTTGTGCCGGTGGTGCGCCTCGACGATCTCGACGTCGTAGGCGTCGCCCAGCGCCGCCGCCGCGGTCTGCGCCAGGCGAAACA
Source organism: Burkholderiales bacterium (assembly GCA_039934435.1). Taxonomy (GTDB): domain Bacteria; phylum Pseudomonadota; class Gammaproteobacteria; order Burkholderiales; family SG8-39; genus JAABQT01. The sequence goes on along the minus strand of JBDTMD010000394.1, from coordinate 110 downwards.
CCACGTTTACGCCGATGGCGAAATTGGGCGACAAGGCGATCGGTATGCGGCGCGCGCCCTCGGCAAGGCGGGCTTTCTGCGCCGGGCTGAATCCGGTGGTGCCGATGACC
>JBDTMD010000393.1:0-2991 GCA_039934435.1 Burkholderiales bacterium | reverse complement strand
GCGAGGTGCTGGCGGCGGGCCTGCGGAACCACAAGAGCTCGCGCTATGTGATGAAGGAGGCGGTGGAGGAGGCGGGGCGCACGGTGGCGCACGAGATGGAGCGCTTTCTGACGACGCTCGGCACCATCGCCACGGCGGCGCCGCTGCTTGGCCTGTTTGGCACGGTGATCGGCATGATCGAGATCTTCGGCTCGCAATCGCCGAGCGGCACCAACCCGCAGCAGCTGGCGCACGGCATCTCCATCGCGCTCTACAACACGGCGTTCGGCATCGGCATCGCCATTCCCGCGCTCATCTTCTACCGCCACTTCAAGAACAAGGTCGACGGTTTCGTCGTCGACATGGAGCAGCAGGCGGCGAAGCTGATCGACATCGTGCACGGCGAGCGCGCCGACAACGCCTGAGGGGTGCGGTGAACTTCCAGCGCGGCCGCGAAAAAGAGCACCTGGAGATCAACCTGGTGCCGATGATCGACGTCATGCTGGTGATCCTGATCTTCCTGATGATCACCACCACCTACTCCAAGTACACCGAGCTGCAGATCAACCTGCCCGCGGCCGACGCCGAGAAGCAGCTCGAGCGCGCCAACGAGATCGCGGTACTGGTGAACGCCCAGGGCCAGTATGTCGTCAACCGCACGCCGGTGGCGTTCATCAGCATCGAGCAGCTCGCCGGCGAACTGAAGCGCGCGGGCGGCGCCAAGCCGGAGCCGGTGGTGGTGGTGAGCGCCGACGCCAATGCCACGCACCAGTCGGTGATTCGCGTCATGGAGGCGGCGCGGGTCGCCGGCCTGCAGCACATCACCTTCACGACCCAGGCGAGCCGGTAGCCACGCGCCTCCTCGCGCCGCTCTGGTACCGGCAGAATCCGGTCAGCTGGCTGCTGTGGCCGGTGAGCCTGGCGTTCCGCGCCGCCGTGTTCGTGCGCCGGACGCTCTACGCGCTGCGCATCCTGAAGAGCACGCGCGCCGGATTGCCGGTGATCGCCATCGGCAATCTGACGGTGGGCGGCAGCGGCAAGACGCCGCTCGCCATCCATGTCGCCGAGTTGCTGAAGTCGCGGCGCTGGTCGCCCGCCATCGTCTCGCGCGGCTACGGCGGCACGATCACCGCGCCGCGCGGCGTGTCGCTCGCCTCCGATCCGGCCGAAGTCGGCGACGAGCCGGTGCTGATGGCGCGGCGCAGCGGCTGCCCGGTATGGGTCGGCGCGGATCGCGCGGCAGTGCTCGCGGCGCTGCGCCATGCGCACCCCGATTGCGACGTCGTCATCCTCGACGACGGTCTGCAGCACTACGCGTTGCGGCGCGATATCGAAATCGTGGTGGTCGACGCGCGCGCCTTCGGCAACGGCTTCATGCTGCCGGCCGGGCCGTTGCGCGAGCCGCGCACGCGCCTGTGGGGCGTGGACGCGGTGATCGCGCACGGCACCGACAAGGTGAAGGGCTATGCGATGAGGCTCGAAGGAGACGAGGTGCACCGCGCCACCGACGCGCGCGAGCGGCGCCCGGTGCAATCCTTCGCCGGCGAGCGCGTGCATGCCGTGGCCGGCATCGGCGACCCGAAGCGCTTTTTCCTGCATCTCGCGCGTCTCGGCCTCAAGGTGGTGCCGCACCCGTTTCCCGATCACCATCCGTTTCGCGCCGCCGATCTCGAGTTCGGCGATGCCGCGCCCGTGCTGATGACGGAGAAGGACGCGGTAAAATGCAAGCGCTTCGCCAAGCCGCAACACTGGATCCTGCCGGTGCGCGCGGTGCCCGACGCGGCGTTCGACGAGTGGCTACAAAGGAGGCTCGGTGAGCTCGGCCATAGACCCAAGACTGCTTGAAATCCTGGTGTGCCCGCTGTGCAAGGGGCCGCTCGTCTACCGCAAGGCGGAGGGCGAGCTGGTGTGCAAGGCCGACCGCCTCGCCTACCCGGTGAAGGACGGCATTCCGGTGATGCTCGAAGACGACGCGCGCAAGCTCGACCCGACAGAAGAAATTGCGTGAGCGGCTTCGCGGTCCTGATCCCCGCGCGCTACGCCTCGACCCGCTTTCCCGGCAAACCGCTGGCCGATATCGCGGGCAAGCCGATGGTGGTGCACGTCTGCGAGCGCGCGCGCGAAAGCGGCGCCGAGCCGGTGTGCGTGGCCACCGACGACGAGCGCATCGCGCAGGCGGTGCGCACGCACGGCTTCGAGGCGCGCATGACGCGCGCTGCGCACGCCACGGGCACCGAGCGCATCGCCGAGGCCGCGGCGCAGCTCGCGCTCGGCGAGGACGCCATCGTCGTCAACGTGCAGGGCGACGAGCCGCTGATCGCGCCGCGCCTGATCGCCCGCGTCGCCTACGCGCTGCGCGCGCGGCCCGACGCCAGCGTGGCCACCGCCTGCCATCCGATGCATGACGCGCCGGCATTCGCCAATCCGAACGTGGTCAAGGCGGTGCTCGACGCCAAGGGCGACGCGCTGTACTTCAGCCGCGCCGGCATTCCGTACCCGCGCGAAGGCGGCAAGCCGGCCGCCTATCGCCACGTCGGCATCTACGCTTACCGCGTGTCGTTCCTGCGCCGCTACGCCGGCCTGGCGCCGGCGCCGCTCGAGGCGATCGAGCAGCTGGAGCAGCTGCGCGTGCTGTGGCACGGCTTTCGCATCGCCACGGTCATCGAGGAAGGCGCGATTGCGCCCGGCGTCGACACGCCGGCCGACCTGGAAGCTGTGCTAAAACTGCTGCAATGAGACTGATCCTGCTGGGTCCGCCGGGCGCGGGCAAGGGCACGCAAGCCGCCTTCATTACCGAAAAATTCGCCATTCCGCAGGTCTCGACCGGCGACATGCTGCGCGCCGCGGCCAAGGCAGGCACGCCGCGCGGCCTTGCGGCGCGCAAAGTCATGGACAAAGGGCAGCTGGTATCCGACGACATCATCATCGCGCTGGTGACCGAGCGCCTGAAGGCGCCCGATTGCGCCAGGGGCTACCTGTTCGACGGCTTTCCGCGCACCATTGCCCAGGCCG
>JBDTMD010000392.1:0-2993 GCA_039934435.1 Burkholderiales bacterium | reverse complement strand
TGGTCGGCAAGTACGAAATCATCGCCCAGCCCATCCCCGGATCCGCGCACATGCTGCGCTACACGGTGTTCCTGAAGGGCACGCGCATCGGCGCCATGGCGAGCGTACCCACCGAGTCCGATTGCCGCTTCCTCGAAAGCCCGCCGCCGGTACCGCCGGTCAAGCCGTTCCAGGTGTTCTATCGGCCGGGCCGCCCGAAGAAGGGCACCCAGCCGGCGAGCGCCGCCGACCGGCAGATGGGCAGCACACCGCACGAGGATCTGCCCGCGGGCCTCGCCATTCCGGCGCTCGAGAAATCCGCCGAGTAGAAACATTCTGTTGCAATTTGCAGCAGATTTAGGGCGACCTTAGGCAGGCAAGCGCGCTACAAAGTGGGCGGAGGCATCGCCCATGAGAAAGTTCTTCTTCGCCCTGTTTGCCCTCGCCCTTGCCGCGCCGCCAGCGCTGGCGCAGGAACGCACGCCCTACACCCAGGCCGAGCTCGACCAGATGCTCGCGCCGATCGCGCTGTACCCGGACTCCCTGCTGTCCCAGGTATTGATGGCGTCCACTTACCCGCTCGAAGTGGTGGAAGCAGCGCGCCTGTCGCGCGCGCAGCCCGGATTGCAGGGCGACGCTGCGGTGCGCGCAGCCGATGACCGGGACTGGGACCCGAGCGTCAAGTCGCTGCTCGCCTTTCCGAAACTGCTGGCGCGAATGGACGAGCAGCTCGACTGGACCAAGCGGCTGGGCGACGCCTTTCTTGAGCAGGAACCGCACGTCATGGAGACCGTGCAGCAGCTGCGCCGCCGGGCGCGCGCGGCCGGACAGCTTGCGCCCGACGAGCGCCTGCGCGTCGCAGACGACGGCGGCAGCATCGTCATCGAGCCGGCAAATCCGCAGGTGGTGTACGTGCCCTATTACGACCCGCTCGTCGTTTACGGCTCGTGGTGGTGGCCCGCCTATCCGCCCGTGGCCTGGGCGCCGTGGCCGGGGTACGTCGCCTACCGGCCGGGAATCTGGTGGGGCACCGGTGTAGGCATCTCGGCGGGGTTCTTCTTCGGCGGCGTCAGCTGGTCGCAGCGCCAGGTCGTCGTGGCGCGAGTCAGTCCCTACTACGTTCGGCCACGCGCATACGCCGCGCCGCGTCCGATTGTCGTCGGTCCCTGGCGTCACGATCCCGGCCACCGCGCCGGCGTCGTCTACCGCAGCCCCGAACAGCAGCGCCGATTCGCGCCGGACGCGCGCGCGCCGCGCGCCGCGCCGCCGCGCTGGACGCAGCCGAGAAATGAACGCCGCGACGAGCGTCCGGCGATTTCGCGCGTGGAACGACGCGGAGAATTGCGCGACGATCGTCGCGACCATGCCATGCCGCCGGCATTCCGGGCCAGCCCGCCAGTCGCCGCCGAACCCCGGCCGCGGGCGCAGCCCACGCCGAGCGTGCAGGCGCCTCGGCAGGAGTCGCGCCCGCAATTTCGTGCGCAGCCCCGCGAGCGCGGCGGCGAGCGCGCGCAGCCCCGCGAGCGCGGCGGCGAGCGTGGCGGCGGCTGGCAGCGGCAAGCGGATCGGGCCGGGCGCCGCGGCTGAGCCGCGGCGTGTCCTATCATCCGGGCCATGGAAGCGCCCGGAGGGTTGTGGATCGCGCTCACCGTCTGGGCCGCGTTCGCGCAGACGCTGCGCAATACCGCGCAGCGCAGTCTCACGGCGTCGCTCGGCACGCTCGGCGCGACCCTGGTTCGTTTTCTGTACGGCCTGCCGTTCGCGCTGGCGTGGCTGGCCTGCGTGCACCTGTGGCGCGCGGAGCCACTGCCTGGCCTTGACTGGGCGTTCGTCGGCTGGGTGACGCTGGGCGCAGTAGCGCAGATCGCCGGCACAGCCTTCTTGCTGCTCGCCATGGAAGCGCGCAGCTTTGCCCTCGGCGTGGCGTATTCCAAGACCGAATTGCTGCAGATCGCAGTGTTCGGGCTCGCGTTCCTCGGCGATCCGGTGACCCTGCCGGTGGCGCTGGCCGTCGCCTGCGGCACAGTGGGCGTGCTTCTGCTGTCGCCCGTCAATCCGCGGCGGCCGTTTGCCGCGCTGCTGACAGGCCTGACGACGCGGCCCGCGCGCCTCGGCCTGGCTTCGGGCGCGGGCTTCGCCTTCGCCGCGGTGGGCTATCGCGGCGCCGCGCTTGCGCTGGACGGTTCATTCCTGATGCGCGCGGCCGCGGCGCTGGCGGTGGCGCAGTTCATCCAGACATTCCTGCTCGGTAGCTGGCTGCTCTGGAAGACGCCGCGCGTGGTGGCCGATACGCTGCGCCTGTGGCGGCCGTCGCTGTTCGCCGGGTTCATGGGCGCCGCCGCCTCCGTCGGCTGGTTCAGCGCCTTCGCGCTGCAGCCCGCGTCGCACGTGCGCACGCTCGGGCTGGTCGAGCTAGTGTTCAGCTACGCGGTGTCGAGAAAGCTGTTCCGCGAGAGCCTGTCGTGGCTGGAGCTCGCCGGCATGGGGTTTCTCGCAGCAGGCATTGCCGTCATTACACTGTCGGGCTGAGGCGCGCGCCGAGCAGCTTGTCGAATTCCTCGGCCACCGCGGCGTCGTGGTCGAGCATCTCCTGCGCGTTCCGGTCCGCGTAGTGCAGCACGCCCATGTCGGCGTAAGCCTTCTGCACGGAGTCGCTCCACAAGCCGATGTCCTTCACCGTCGGCACGATGCGGCTGAACAGGCGCTTGCGAAAGCGCATCTGCCCCTCGGACGCGCTGTGCGCGGCCATGGCGTCCTTCGGGTCGATGCCGACGCTTTCCCACATCTCTTCGGAATTCAGGCGGTCGCGCAGGAAGTACGAGCCTTCGACGACGAACTGCTCGCGCTCGCGCCGCTCGGCGGCGGTAAGCTGCGGGTAGTACTCCCGCAGCGCGATGCGGCCGAAGGCGACGTGGCGCGCCTCGTCCTGCATGACGTAGGCGTTCACCGCCTGACACAGCGGGTTCTTGGCGTAATCGCGAATGCGCTGGAACGCAGCCAGCGCCAGGCCCTCG
>JBDTMD010000391.1:0-2996 GCA_039934435.1 Burkholderiales bacterium | reverse complement strand
GCACCACGCGCAGTTCGACTTCCCCGCGCGGCGCATCACCGTCAATCTCGCGCCGGCCGACTTGCCGAAGGATTCGGGCCGCTTCGACCTGCCGATCGCGCTCGGCATTCTCGCTGCCAGCGGCCAGCTGCAGGGCGCGGCGCTCGCGGGTCACGAATTCGCGGGCGAACTGTCGCTGGCCGGCGAGTTGCGCCCGGTGCGCGGCGCGCTGGCCATGGCGCTGGGTGCGTCGCGCGCACGTCGCGCCTTTGTGCTGCCCGCGGAAAACGCGGCGCAGGCGGCGCTCGCGGAGGGCGCCATCGTGCTGCCGGCGGCATCCCTGCTCGAAGTGTGTGCGCACCTTGCCGGCGAGGCGCGCATCGCCGCGCGCGCCAACGGCGCCGCGCACGCGGCCCCGGCGTATCCGGATTTTCGCGAGGTCAGGGGGCAGGCCGCCGCCAAGCGCGCGCTGGAAGTGGCGGCGGCGGGCGGGCGCGGCGTGCTGCTGGTCGGGCCGCCGGGCACCGGCAAGTCGATGCTCGCCGCGCGCTTTGCCGGCATTCTCGCGCCGATGAGCCCGGCCGAAGCGCTGGAGAGCGCCGCAATCCAGTCGGCGTCGAATGCGGGCTTCGACCCGGCGCGCTGGGGCGCACGGCCGCTGCGCACGCCGCACCACACCGCTTCGCGCATCGCGCTCGTAGGCGGCGGCAGCCCGCCGCGCCCGGGGGAAATATCGCTCGCGCATCACGGCGTCCTGTTTCTCGATGAACTTTCCGAATTCGCGCGCCCGGCGCTGGAAGCGCTGCGCGAGCCGCTGGAAACGGGCTGGATTTCGCTCGCGCGCGGCCCGCGCCAGGCGCGCTTTCCAGCGCACTTCCAGCTGCTGGCGGCGATGAATCCTTGCCCGTGCGGCTACCTCGGGCACGCCGCGGGCCGCTGCCGCTGCACGCCCGACGCGATCGCACGCTACCGCGCGCGCATTTCCGGGCCGCTCGCCGACCGCATCGACCTCAAGGTCGAGGCGCCGGTGCCGCGCGAATCGGAACTGCTGGCCGCGGCCGATGGCGACGCATCAGTCGTCATCCGCGCGCGCGTGGTCGAGGCGCACGGGCGGCAGCAGGCGCGCCAGGGCAAAACCAATGTGCTGCTGGGTACGCGCGAAATCGAGCAGTACTGCAGCTTGGATGCCGAAGCTGGGTCGCTGGTCAAGCAGGCCATCGCGCGCCTCGCGCTGTCGGCGCGCGCCTATCATCGCGTGCTGCGCGTCGCCCGCACCATCGCCGACCTGGCGGGGCACGAGGCGATCTGCGCTGCGCACCTCGCCGAAGCCATCCAGTACCGCCGCATGGACGCGGCGCTCTAGGCGCTGCGCGCGGGCTCGGGGCGCGCGCGGTTGCGCGCCAGCATGCACTGCGTATTCGGAACGAAGAGCAGGCGCGCAATCTTGCGCACGTAATTATCTTCGTACAGGTCGAGGCGCCCGTCGGCAAAGGTCACGCGCCATAAGTGCTCGACGAAAAGAATGCGCTGTTCGAGCGAGTATTCCCGCTTGATGACGTTGACCGGTGCGTAGAAGCTGGTGAGCTGTCGTGACCGGGCGCGGCCTTCTTCGAGCAACGCGGCGCACTGGTTCGCGTCCAGCCCGAACAGCTCCGCCAGTGCCGCTTGCGCGACGGCGCGCTCGACGGCGCGCTCGGTATAGTCTGCGCGGCTCGATTCGTGCAGCAGGGCGGCGACCGCCACCTGCAGCGGCCCAAATCCCGGCGTGGGCCGGGGCTCGCCCGGCACGACGGCGAACAGACCCCTCAAGGCTTTTAGCATGGCGAGCGTTAGTGTCGCATCGGCGGGCGCGAGTTCCGCTGCCCTGTAGACTCGGCCCCGATGGCGACGTACGCGATCGGCGACGTTCAGGGCTGCGCAGACGAGCTGCAGGCGCTGCTCGCGCAGGTCGATTTCCGCGCCGGGCGCGATCGGCTGTGGTTCGTCGGCGATCTCGTCAACCGCGGCCCGAAATCGCTGGAGGCGTTGCGCTTCGTGCGCTCGCTGGGCGAGAACGCGGTGGTCGTCCTAGGCAACCACGATTTTCACCTGCTATGCCTGGCCGCCGGGTTCGCGAAGAAGCGCCCGGACGACACGCTCGACGCAGTTCTGGCGGCGCCGGACGCCCCGCAACTGCTCGACTGGCTGCGCCGCCGCCCCCTCATGCACGTCGAAGCGGGCTACGCCATGGTGCACGCGGGCCTGCTGCCGCAATGGAGCATCGAACAGGCGCAGGCGCTGGCGCGCGAAGTCGAAGCCGCCCTGGGCGGCGCTCACCATCGGGATTTTCTCGAGCAGCTCTACGGCGCGAAGCCGCGCGCCTGGCGCGACGAACTTGCGGGCTGGGACCGACTGCGCGTCATCGTCAACGCCATGGCGCGGCTGCGATTCTGCACCAGCGCCGGCGAGATGGACCTGGCGGCCAAGGGCGCTGAGGCGCCGCCGGGTTACCGGCCCTGGTTCGAGCTGCGGCCCGCGAACGAGCGGCCTCTGATCTGCGGCCACTGGTCGGCGCTCGGCCTGCGGCTTACCGAAAGACTGGCCGCGCTCGATACCGGCTGCGTCTGGGGCGGCAGCCTTTCCGCGCTGCGCCTGGAAGACCGCCGGCTGTTTCAGGTACCCTGCCGCGGCTACCGCGAACCGGGGGACGGATGAAAGCCGACTGCGTGTTCTGCAAGCTCGTGGCGAAGCAGATTCCCGCGAGCATCGTTTACGAGGACGAGTCCACCCTCGCCTTCATGGACCTCGGCCAGGTGAATCCGGGGCACGTACTGGTGGCGTGCAAGGCGCACGCCGACAACATCTACGCCCTGGACGAGGCGCAGGCAGCGGCCGTGTTTCGCACCGCGGTGCGCGTGGCGCGCGCCGTGCGCGCGGCGTTCAATCCCGAAGGTCTTTCAGTGTACCAGGCGAACGGCAAACCGGCGGGACAGACGGTGCCGCATTTTCACCTGCATGTACTGCCGCGCCATGAAGGC
>JBDTMD010000390.1:0-3005 GCA_039934435.1 Burkholderiales bacterium | reverse complement strand
GGTGAACGGTAAGACCATCTGGGAAAACTGCGCCGAAGCGCCGATCTACGATGACGAATGCATCCGCACGCTGGACAATCCGCTGATCGCCGACGGTGGCATCTGCATCCTGCGCGGCAACCTGTCGCCGCGCGGCGCCGTGCTCAAACCATCGGCCGCCACCCCGCGCCTGATGCAGCACACCGGCAAGGCCGTGGTGTTCGAGAACTTCGACCACTACAAGGAGCGCATCGTCGATCCTGAGCTGGACTGCGACGCCGACTCGATCCTGGTGATGAAGAACTGCGGCCCGAAAGGCTATCCGGGCATGGCTGAAGTGGGCAACATGGGCCTGCCACCGAAGCTGCTGGCACAGGGCATCACCGACATGGTGCGCATTTCGGACGCGCGCATGAGCGGCACCGCCTACGGCACGGTGGTCCTGCACGTCGCCCCGGAGGCCGCGGCAGGCGGGACGCTCGCATTGGTGGAGAATGGCGACATGATCGAGCTCGACGTGGCCAAGCGCCGCCTGCAGCTGCTCGTGACGCCAAAGGAGCTGGCGAAGCGGCGCGCGAAATGGAAGAAGCCCAAGGCGCCACTCTCACGCGGCTACTGGAAACTGTACTTCGACCACGTGCTGCAGGCGCCCGAAGGCGCAGACCTGGATTTCCTTGTCGGCAACAGCGGCCCCTTCGTGCCCCGAGATAATCACTAGAGGAGGCTCGCATGCTGCAAGCCACCGATCTCACCATCCGCCTGCACCCCGAAGACGATGTCGTCATCGCGCGCGTCGAGATTCCGACCGGCACGCTGGTGCAGAAAGAAGGCGTGCGCACCGAGGCCATGATTCCGGCGGGACACAAGCTCGCCACCCGCGCCGTGGAAGCCGGCAAGGCGGTGCGCCGCTACAACCAGGTCATCGGCTTCGCCACCAAGGCGATCCGGCCGGGCGAGCACGTGCACGTGCATAACCTCGCCATGGGCGAATTCGAGCGCGACTACGCGTTCTGCGCCGGCGTGAAGCCGATCGACTACGTGCAGCCGGGCGCCAGCTTCCAGGGCATTGTGCGAGCCGACGGCCGCGTCGCAACGCGCAACTACATCGGCATCCTCACCAGCGTGAACTGCTCGGCCACCGTGGCGCGCATGGTGGCCGACCATTTCAAGAACAACCTCGCCGACTACCCGAACGTCGACGGCGTGGTGGCGCTCACGCACAAGACCGGCTGCGGCATGGCCTCCGAGGGCGAAGGCATGGAGCTGCTGCGGCGCACGCTGACCGGCTACGCGCAGCACCCGAATTTCTACGCCACCGTGAGTATCGGCCTGGGTTGCGAGGCGAATCAGCTGAACACCTGGATGGGCAGCGCCAAATTGAAAGTGAACGAAAAACTGCAGGCCTTCACCATCCAGGAAAAAGGCGGCACCACCAAGGCGGTGAAGGACGGCATCGCGCGCGTGAAGGCGCTGCTGCCCGAAGCAAATAAGGTCAAGCGCGAGCCCGTGCCCGCGAGCCACCTGATTCTCGGCCTCGAGTGCGGCGGCTCCGACGGCTACTCCGGCATCAGCGCCAACCCGGCGCTTGGCGCTGCGGCCGACCTGCTGGTGCGCCACGGCGGCACGCCGATCCTGTCCGAGACGCCCGAGATCTACGGCGCCGAGCACCTGCTCACGCGCCGCGCGGTCACGCCTGAAGTGGCCGAGAAGCTGCTCGCGCGCATCCGCTGGTGGGAGGACTACACCGCGCGCAACAAGATGGAGATGAACAACAACCCTTCGCCCGGCAACAAGGCCGGCGGCCTGACCACGATCCTTGAGAAGTCGCTCGGCGCCGCGGCCAAGGGCGGCACCATGAACCTGACGGACGTGTACCAGTTCGCCGAAAAAGTGACGGCGAAGGGGTTCGTGTTCATGGACACGCCGGGCTACGACCCGGTGTCGGTCACCGGCCACGTCGCCGGCGGCGCCAACGTCGTCTGCTTCACCACCGGCCGCGGCTCGGTGTACGGCTGCAAGCCCTCGCCCTCGCTCAAGCTCGCCACCAACACGCGCCTCTACCAGCACATGGAAGAGGACATGGACCTCAACTGCGGCACCATCGTCGACGGCACCGAGACCGTGGAGCAGGTCGGCGAGCGCATCTTCAGGCTGATCCTGGAGACCGCCTCGGGCAAGCGCAGCAAGTCGGAGCTGCTCGGTTTCGGCGAGGACGAATTCGCACCCTGGGTCGTCGGCGCGACGATGTGACCGGGCGCGCGCGCGCCTTTGCGTTCGCTGTTGCGATTCTGCTGCTGGTCCTGCTGACGGCGCTCGCCTTGGCGCTGGGGCGCTTTCCGATTTCGGCGGGCGAGCTCGCGCAACTCGCAGCCAACAAGCTTTTCGGTACGACTTACAGCATCGCGCCGTCGGTGGACACGGTGGTGCTGCAGGTGCGCGGGCCGCGCATCCTCGCCGCGCTGCTGGTCGGCGCAGCGCTCGCCGCCGCCGGCACCGCCTACCAGGGCATGTTCCGCAATGCGCTCGTTTCGCCCGACATCCTCGGCGTGTCGGCGGGCGCGGCGCTCGGCGCCGTGCTCGGCATCTTCTTTTCCCAAAGCGCGCTCGTGATCCAGCTCGGCGCCTTCGCCGGCGGCCTCGCTGCGGTGGGCATGGTCTACGCGGTGGGCGCGAACGTGCGCCGCCAGGACCCGATCCTGTCGCTGATCCTCGCCGGCATCGTCCTTGGCACGCTGCTCGGCGCGCTCCTCGCGCTCATCAAGTACCTCGCCGACCCCTACAACCAGCTGCCGGCGATCACCTACTGGCTGATGGGCAGCCTCGCGTCGATCGCGCCATCGGACCTCGGTGCGGCCTGTGCGTTCGTGTTGGCGGGCCTGGCACCGATGCTGCTCCTGCGCTGGCGCATGAACCTGCTCGCGCTGCCCGAAGACGAGGCGCGCGCGCTCGGCGTGAACACGCGCAAGCTGCGCCTCGTCGTGATCACCGCGGCGACGCTGATGACCGCTGCCGCGGTCGCGGTGAGC
>JBDTMD010000389.1:0-3014 GCA_039934435.1 Burkholderiales bacterium | reverse complement strand
GCGAAAGCCCGAATCCACGTACAGTACCTCGCCTGTGACGCCAGCGGCGAGATCGGACAGCAGGAATGCCGCGGCGTTGCCCACGTCCTCGGTAGTGACATTGCGCCGCAGGGGCGCGTGCTCCTCGACAAACTTCAGGATCTTGCCGAAGCCGGCGATGCCGGCGGCGGCGAGCGTCTTGATCGGCCCGGCGGAAATGCCGTTCACGCGGATGCCGCGCGGACCAAGGCTCGCCGCGAGGTAGCGCACCGAGGCTTCGAGGCTCGCCTTGGCGAGGCCCATGGTGTTGTAGTTGGGCACCACGCGCTCGGCGCCGAGGTAGGTGAGGGTGACGAGCGCGCCCTTGCGCCCCTGCATCAGCGGCAGCGCCGCCTTGGCGAGCGCCGGAAAGCTGTACGCCGAAACGTCGTGCGCCATGCGGAACGCCTCGCGCGACAGGCCGTCCAGAAAATCGCCGGCGATTGCCTCGCGCGGTGCGAAAGCGATGGCATGCACCAGCCCGTCGAGCGCATTCCAGCGCTTGCCGAGCTGCGCGAATAATTCCGCGATCTGCGCGTCTTCGCCGACGTCGCAGGGCAGCGCGATCTCGGAGCCGAGCTCGCGCGCCATCTCCTCGACGCGCTCTTTGAAGCGCTCGTTCTGGTAGGTGAAGGCGAGCTCCGCGCCTTCGCGCCGCGCCGCCTTGGCGACGCCATAGGCGATGGAGCGGTTGCTGAGCAATCCGGTGACGAGAATGCGGCGGCCGGCGAGGAGCGGCATGGGGGCCGATTATACTTGCGCATGCGCGCGATCCTGCTCGTGGCGTGCCTGGCCGCCGGCTGTGGCGACGTCTGGAACGATCCGTATCCGGCATCGGACCGCGGCAAGAACATTCTGTATTCGGCGTTCACCGACCGTCCCAAGCACCTCGACCCGGTGCAGTCCTATAGCGAGAATGAAGCGCGCTTCACGCAACAGGTCTACGAGCCGCCGCTGCAGTACCACTACCTGAAGCGGCCTTACGAGCTGGTGCCGCTCACCGCCACCGAGGTGCCGCGCCCCGAGGAGGTACAAGGCGGCAAATTCACGGTCTACACGATCCGCATCCGCCCCGGCATTCTTTACCAGCCGCACGCCGGGTTCGTGCCGGAGAACCACGCCCTCGCACTCGAGCGTATCGCCGCGCTCGACACCCCCTACCAGCTGCCGCTCGGCACGCGCGAGCTCACCGCCGACGATTACATCTACCAGATCAAGCGTCTCGCCAGCCCACGCCTGCACTCGCCGGTCTTCGGACTGATGGCCGAATACATCGTCGGCCTGCCGGAGCTCGCCGAGCGGCTGCAGAAGTTCGACACGCACAAGGGCGACTGGCTCGACCTGCGCAAGCACCGGCTCGAGGGCGTGGAGAAGGTCGACGAGCACACATACCGCATCACGCTCAAGGGGCGCTACCCGCAGTTCGCGTACTGGCTGGCGATGCCGTTCTTCGCGCCGGTGCCGTGGGAGGTGGAGCGATTTTTTCAGCAACCGGGCATGGCGCAGAAGAACTTCACGCTCGACTGGTGGCCGGTGGGCACCGGAGCCTACATGCTTACCGAGAACAACCCGAACGCACGCATGGTGCTCGAGCGCAACCCGAACTTCCGTGGCGAACCTTACCCGGCGCAAGGCGAACCGGGCGACGCCGCAGCGGGCCTGCTCGCCGACGCCGGCAAGAACATGCCGTTCGTCGACCGCGTGGTGTTTTCGCGCGAGAAGGAAAACATCCCTTACTGGAACAAGTTCCTGCAGGGCTATTACGACTCGTCGGCGATCCCGAGCGACACCTTCGACCAGGCGGTGCGCGTCGCGGTAGGCGGCGAGGTCGGGCTGACACCGGAAATGCAGGCGAAGGGCATCCGCCTGCGCACCTCAACGGACACCAGCATCGCCTACTTCGGTTTCAACTGGCTTGATAGCGTGGTCGGCGGGCCGTCCGAGCGCACCCGCAAGCTGCGCCAGGCGATCGCCATCGCCGTCGACTGGGAGGAGTACATCTCCATCTTCCTCAATGGCCGCGGCCGGGTGGCGCAGGATCCGCTGGCGCCCGGCATCTTCGGGCAGAGGACGGGCCGCGAGGGCATCAACCCGCTGACTCACGCCTGGGAAGACGGTGCGGCGCGGCGCCGGCCGATCAACGAGGCGAAGAAGCTGCTTGCCGAAGCTGGTTATCCCGACGGGCGTGACGCGAAGACCGGACAACCGCTGGTGCTGTACCTCGATACCGTGGGCGGCAGCCCCGGCGACAAACCGCGCTTCGATTGGTGGCGCCGCCAGTTCGCCAAGATCTCCCTGCAGCTCGAGATCCGCGCCACCGACTACAACCGCTTCCAGGACAAGATCAGAAAGGGCAGCCAGCAGCTGTTCAACTGGGGCTGGAACGCGGACTATCCCGACCCGGAAAATTTCCTTTTTCTCCTGTACGGGCCGCAGTCGCGCGCGCGCGCGCAGGGCGAGAATTCCAGCAACTATGTGAATGCCGAATACGACGCGCTGTTCGAGCGCATGAAGAGCATGCCTAATTCCCCCGCGCGCCAGGCGCTCATCGACAGCATGGTGGACATCGCGCGGCGTGATGCGCCCTGGCTCTGGGGCTACCATCCGGTGACCTACGGCCTGTCGCACACCTGGGTGATGAACGGCAAGCCGAACAACATGGCGCGCAACAACCTGAAGTACCTGCGCCTCGACATCGACAAGCGCGCGGCGCTGCGGCGCGAGTGGAACCAGCCGGTGCTGTGGCCGGCGCTGCTGATTCTCGCGCTGTTGGTCGTGGCGGTGATCCCGGCATGCGCCAGCTATCGGCGCCGCGAGCGCATGGCGGCGAAGCCCGTCTGATGCTGGGCTACATCGTCCGGCGAGCGCTGTACGCGATCCCGATTCTCATCGGCATCAACCTGCTCACCTTCGCTCTTTTTTTCCTCGTCAACACGCCCGACGACATGGCGCGCATGCAGCTCGGCGTGAAGCGCGTCACCCCGGAGGCGATCGCG
>JBDTMD010000388.1:0-3015 GCA_039934435.1 Burkholderiales bacterium | reverse complement strand
GGCGGCCGTGGCCGACGTGCAGCGGGCCGGTGGGATTGGCCGACACGAATTCGACCATGGTCCTGGGCGCGCGCGCGGCCTGCGCCTTGCCGTAGGCTGGTCCCTGCACCAGGACGCGCGTCACGGCCTCGTGCCCGCTGCGCGGCGTGAGGCGAATGTTGATGAAGCCCGCGCCCGCGACTTCCATGCCGGCGACATACGGATCGGCGGCGATCGCCGCCACCAGTTTCTCGGCGAGCTGGCGCGGGTTGCGCTTCAGGCGCTTCGCGAGTTGCAGCGCCACGTTGCAGGCGAAATCGCCGTGCGCGGGGTCGCGCGGCCGCTCGATCAGCACTTCGGCGTCGGCCGCCTCCGGAGCCACGCGGGCCAGCGCCGCGCCCAGAAGTTTCGCCAGGTGAGCTTTTATATCCATGAAAGGGCGCGAATTATAGGGGGACAGACCCCATTTGCGTTTTTGCAAATGGGGTCTGTCCCCTTTTAACTGAACTCGATCGGGTCGACATCGAGGTGCCAACGCACGTTGCGTGGCGCGCAAGCGAACAGCCGTTCGTTCCAGGCATGCAGGAAATCCTGCAACGCGGGACGCGACGCCGATTGCACGAGCAATTGCGCCCGCTCGAGGTCGGCGCGCCGGGTGATGACGTGCGGTACCGGGTCATAGATGAGCACTTCCTGCGGCACCGGCACGAGGCGCGCAGCGTCGGCGAGGAACTGCATGGCCTGCGCAAGCTTGGCAGCCTCGGCACGCAACGCCGCCTCGTGCACGAACGGCGGAAACCCCGCGCCCTCGCGGTCGGCGAGCTGGGCGGCGGCGAATTTCGCATAGTCGTGGCTGGCGAGCGCGGCATAAAGCGAATGCTGCGGATAGCGCGTCTGCACCAGCACTTCGCCCGCGTGGCGCGCCCGTCCGGCACGTCCGGCGACCTGCGCCAGCGTGGCGTAGAGGCGCTCAGCCGCGCGGTAGTCGGTGGACACGAGCGCGCTGTCGGCATCCAGTACGCCGACCAGCGTCAGCAGCGGAAAATCGTGGCCCTTGGCGAGGAGCTGGGTACCCACCAGGATGTCGGCCTCGCCGCGGGCTATGCCCTCCAGCGTGCGCGCGAGTTCGCTGCGCCGGCGCGCGCTGTCGCGATCGATGCGCACGATGCGTGCGTCGGGAAAGCGCGCCGCCAGCGTCTCTTCGACGCGCTGTGTGCCGCGCCCCATCGCCTTCAAGTCGACATTGCCGCAGGTCGGGCAGGCCCGGGGCACGGCCGCCTCGTCGCCGCAGTGGTGGCAGCGCAGGCAATGACCGACGCGGTGCAGGACCATGCGCGCGGTGCAGCGCGTGCAGCCAGCGGTCCAGTCGCAGGCGTGACAGGCCAGCACCGGCGCATAACCGCGCCGATTGATGAACACCAGGCTTTGCTCGCCCCGCGGCAGGCGCTCGCCGATCGCGGCAAGCAGGCTTGGGGCGAAGCCGTGCTCGACGCTTTCGCGGCGCAAATCGACCGTGCGCACCGTCGGCATGCGCGCTCCCGGCACGGCGCGCTCGGGCAGCGTCAGCAGCTCGTAACGGCTTTCCAGCGCGTTCTGCCAGGTCTCGAGCGACGGCGTCGCCGTGCCGAGCACGACCGGGCAGGCGGCAAGCTTGGCGCGAACCACCGCGGCGTCACGGCCGGAGTAACGCAGCCCTTCCTGTTGCTTGAACGAGGTGTCGTGCTCCTCGTCGACCACGACCAGGGCCAGCTTTGGCAGCGGCGTGAGCGTGGCGAGGCGCGTGCCGAGGATCAGGCCCGCTTCGCCGCGCGCCGCGGACAGCCAGGCGGCGGTTCGCGGAACGTCCTGCAGAGCGCTATGCAGCAGAGCGACGCGCGCTTCCGGAAACGCGCGGCGAAAGCGCGCCTCGAGTTGCGGCGTGAGGCTGATCTCGGGGACCAGCACCAGCGCCTGGCCGCCTTGCTCCAGGACCCGCGAGATGAGGCGCAGGTAGACCTCGGTCTTGCCGCTGCCGGTAACGCCGTGCAGCAGGAAGGCGTGGAATGCGCCGAGCGCGCCGCCAATGCGCTCGATGGCGCGGGCCTGTGCCACGCTGGGCTCGTGCTGTGAGACGAAGCGCGCCGAAGCCGGTTGCGCTTCGGCAGGCTCGCGCACTTTCTTCGGCAGCGGCTTGAGCGAGCGCAGGCGAGGCGGCAGGGCGCCGATGACAGTCTCGCCGAGCGGGCGCTGGTAATAGGCCGCAAGAAAGCGCATGAGATCCAGCCACGGTGCGGGCAGTCGCGGCGCGTCCTCGAGCACGCGCGTCACAGGCTTCAGCTTGTCGGCGGCAATCGCGCTGCCGTCGCCCTCCTCGAGCACGACGCCGACGCGCGAACGCGTGCCGAAGGGCACCTCGACGCGATCGCCGACGCGCGCATCGACAGCCTCGGCGACCGCATAGTCGAACAGCGTCGCAAGCGGCACGTCGAGCGCAACGCGCAAGACCTTCATCGCCGGAGGCAAGCGGCTTTTATCGGCAATGGATTCCAAAAGGCGCGCAACGCTTTACTTTTTCGAGTTGATCCGGTGCATCGCGAATGCTTTGGTAACCCTTGCCGCGAAAAGGCATTTTCCCTGCTCGCCCGGGGTGTGGATAACAATGTGAATAAGCCGGTCATGCCTCTGTCACGCCAGGCCGACACTGGGCGCGCGCCTGCGAGCCAAAAACGATATTTGTCAGTTTCTTCCTTAAATTCAGGCTATTGCGAATTACTTGGGTCGGAATCTCAAAAAATGCTCGCTCTACAGAGAGAGACTGCGCCTTTGTGCATAAGTCAAGGGTTTCATTGCGCCGCGGCACGCAGCCTGCGGCTGTAAGTGCGCACTTCGTCAACGAGCGCGGCGACACATTCAACGGGCGTGTGCTGAGAAATTCCGTGCCCGAGATTGAAAACGTGGCCGGGTGCGGAACCGAACGCATCGAGCACGCGACGTACTTCGCCGCGCACCGCGTCGGGCGACGCAAAAAGCGCGGCCGGATCGAGATTGCCTTGCAAA
>JBDTMD010000387.1:0-3032 GCA_039934435.1 Burkholderiales bacterium | reverse complement strand
CACGATCCCGCCCGCCGGGCCGCGGCGCTGCAGGCGCTCGAGCGCCAGATGCGCGAAGCGGCGGCCAACCTCGAGTTCGAGCTCGCCGCCATGCTGCGCGATCAGGTCAACGAGCTCAAGGCGCTCGCGGCCCCGGATGTGCGCCGGGGGCCGGCGCCGAAGCTCCGCCGTCGCGCGTGATCCGGGAGCTGAGCGAGGCGCAGCTCCGGGCGGAGGGCGAAACGCTCGGCCGCTCGCTGCCGCCGAGGACGCTGCTCGCGTTCGAGGGCGACCTCGGGGCCGGGAAGACCACCTTCATCCAGGCCATCGCGCGCGGCCTCGGCATTGCCGGGCAGGCCACCAGTCCCACCTACGCGCTGGTGCATCGCTACCAGGGGCGGCGCGGGCCGGTCTTCCATCTCGATTGCTATCGGCTGCGTTCGCCGGCTGAAGCAGCCGATCTCGACTGGGAAGGCCTGCTGTCGGAGGGGGATGTCATCCTGGTCGAATGGCCGGAACAGGCCGGCCCCTGGCTTCCGCCGCCGGCACGGCGCTTCCGGCTCCACCACCTGGCCGACCCGGCTCGGCGCGGCCTCGAGGCGCTCTAATGCGGCTGGCGCTGGAGACCGCCACCGACCGCGCGTCGGTCGCGCTGGGTACCTCCTCGGCCGATGCGGTGAGCCGGGCAATGGCCGGCGCCCGCCGTCACGCCGCCGAGCTGCTGCCGATGATCGACGCGGTGCTGGCCGAGGCCGGCGTCCGCCTCGGCGCCGTGCGCGGCATCGTGCTGAGCGATGGGCCGGGGAGCTTCACCGGTCTCCGGGTCGGGGCGGCGGTGGCCAAGGCCCTGGTGCAGGCGCGCGGGCTGCCGCTCTGGGTTGCGCCGTCGCTCATGGTCCGGGCCGCCGGGGTGGCGAGCCTGGGCGCGACCGTGCTCGCGGTGGCCGATGCGCTCCGGGGCGAGCTCTACGCCGCCGCCTACCGCTTCGATGCCGACGGCGTACACACGCTGCTCGCGCCGTCGGTCCGCCGGCCCGCCGATCTGGCCGGGGCCGTATCGCCGGACGCGATCGTGGGCGAGATTCCCCGGCCCGCCCTCGAGGAGCTGGAGCGCTGGTCCGGCCGGCCGATGGTCGGCCCGCCGGCCGCGGTGCCGGACGCCCGGGTGCTGCTCGATCTGGTGGGACGGCCGGGCGGCGCCGTCCGGATCGACCCGGTCGAGGGGTGGCAGCCGGAGTACGGCCGGCCCGCCGAAGCGCAGGCACGCTGGGAGACGGCGCATGGACGCCCCCTACCGGATTCGATCGGCCGCCGCGGCTGACGCCGCGGGGCTCGTCGCCATCGAGCGGCGCGCGTTCAGCGATCCGTGGAGCGAGGCCAGCTTCCGCGAGTCGCTCGCCTCGGCCTGGACCTTCGGCCTCGTGGCCGAGACCACCCGCGGCCTGGCCGGCTATTTCATCGGCCGCGAGGTGGCGGGCACCGGGGAGGTGCTCAATCTCGCGGTGGCGCCCAGCACCACGGTCGCGCAGAGCACGCCCTGCGACCAGCGCTCGAAGGTCTGCAGGAACGTGAGGCCGAAGACGGCGACGGCGAAAAAACTGAACGGCAGGCGCACCGTCAGCGTGTAGAGCAGGGCGCCGGGCTCGATGGAGTAGTCCCAGGCGAGAAACAGCAGGTACAGCGTCGCCGCCAGGGGCAGCGATACGCGGATGAACGGGATCGAGCGCTCGGCATAGCGCGCGCGAAACCTGGCTTCCTTGTCGTCTTCGAAACGGCTCAGTCCGGGCATCGCCTCACCTTCGATGCGGGTACATACTGACGCTAGTCCGGATGGCGCCGGACGCGTGTCAGAGAACGTGACAAGAGTGCACCAAGTCACGCCGGCGCGAGTCGGGGATTTCCTTATCCGGGGCTCAGGAAATACGCATCCATGGCGAGTACGCCGCCTTCGACGTGCTCCAGGAAGCGCTCGGCGCGCGCCTCGCTGCCCGCCGCGCCGAGCGCGACGAACAGCGGCAGGAAATGCTCCTCGCTCGGGTGCGCGCGCACGCCCGCGGCCGAGAGCTTGCGGTAGTCGGCGAGCCGATCGTAGTCGTGTGCCGCGATGCACGCGCGCACCCATTCCTGGAACTCGCGCACGTAGGGCTCCGGTTGTCCGACGCCCGTCTCGTGCAGGCTGCGCACTTCACGCAGGTTGTGTGTCAGGTGCCCCGAGCCGATGACGAGTACGCCCTCGCGCGAAAGCGGCGCGAGCGCTGCGCCGAGCGCCAGGTGGTGGCGCGGGCCGAGCGTCGTTTGCACGGAGATTTGCACCACCGGGACGCTCGCCTCCGGATATGCGTAGAGGAGCGGCGTCCACGCGCCATGGTCGAGGCCGCGCTGCGGGTCGATCGAGGCCTCCAGGCCCGCGCTGGCGAGCAGCTGCTGTGCGCGCCGGGCGACATCGGGTGCGCCCGGGGCAGGATAGCGAATCTCGTACAGCGGCTGCGGGAAGCCGCGAAAATCGTGAATCGTCTCGGGGTGTGCAGCACCGGTCAGCACCGGACGCTCGGTTTCCCAGTGCGCCGAGGCGATCAGAATCGCGCGCGGGCGGGGCAGCCGCGCGCCGAGCGCCTTCCAGGCGCGGCCGGTCGCGCTGGCGCCGGCGTCCTGCGCGTGCATCGGCGAGCCGTGCGAAATGAACACCGTGGGCAGCGGCGCGCTAGACTCGCTCATTCATGACCATTCTCGCAGAAACTGCGAAGCGCTGGCCCGCCATGCTGCTGTCGGTGCTCGCGCTCTCGGCCGCCGCCGCCGAGGAGCCGGCGGCGGCCGAGAATGCGCGCCCGGACGTCATGCGAACTTTCAACGTCAGCGAGAAGCATGACGGCCTCGAGCCGCCGCTCACCGAGAATGAGCCGGTGTATTTCGTCGCCGGCACGCGCGGCGGCGGCAGCGCGCGCTTCCAGCTCTCGTTCAAGTACCGCCTGTTCGACCGCACGCTGGGATGGGGCAAGGACGCGCCCTGGCTGGCGGGCTTTTACTTCGGCTATACGCAGACCTCGGTGTGGAAT
>JBDTMD010000386.1:0-3056 GCA_039934435.1 Burkholderiales bacterium | reverse complement strand
CTTTCGGTACCGGGAGCTATCCGGTAAGCGTGGTGGTTCATCCAACTGGGCGTTTCCTCTACGTGACCAACATGACCGACAATGCGATTGCCGCGTACGGCATTGATGGTGGGATTCCGGCGTTGCGCCGACTCGGTGGCTCTCCTTACCGCGCGGGCAATCGGCCCTCGCCCGCTGCCGTTCATCCGAGCGGAAGATTTCTTTTCGTCGCCAATTTGGTGTCCCACAACGTCTCAGCCTTTGCGATTGACGCCATGACCGGCGCCCTCAAGTCGGTGACGGGCTCGCCCTTTTCGGCGGGACAGAATCCGCGCGGCATCGCGGTTGCGCCTGCCGGCAAGTTCGTCTACGTATCGAACGCGAGCTCCAATAACGTCTCGGCTTACCGCATCAGTGCCCGGACCGGCGCGCTGTCTGTCGTTCCCGGTTCGCCATTTGCGGCGGAAAAGAACCCTCGCGGGATCACGGTCGAGCCGAAGGGAAGGTACGTATACGTCGCGAACGCGGACTCGGACACAATTTCGGCCTATGCCATTGATGCCGGGACGGGCGTGCTCAAGGCTGTACCAGGCTCACCCTTTGCGGCGGGTAAGAGTCCTCGATCTATTGCGCTTGATCCTGCAGGCCGTTTCGTCTACGTGACGAACACAGACTCGAACGACGTATCCGCCTACGAAATGGACGCTACTACAGGCGCACTTGCCCCGATCCGAGGTTCGCCCTTTGCCGCAGGATCCGGCCCCTACTTTGCTGTAAGTATAGGTAGATGATGCACGCGCTCTGACTTGTGACCCGACCATGCAATGCCCGCGGAAGGCAATCGGGAGCGTTACAGATACGCCAAGGCCGAGGCGTAAGGCGCCGAATCCTCCTGCACGGCGTCCAGGATCTCCTCGACAGTCAGGTGGTACGCGTCGCGCGCGCAGTCAGAGCAACCTGCCGATGCCCCAGGCGAGCAGGCAGAAAAGGACCGTGCTGGCGAACGGGATGTAGTACGCGCGGCCGCGCACGCTGAAACTCAGGTCGCCGGGAAGCCGGCCGACGCCCAGGCGCCGCAACCAGGGCGTCGCCGCGGCGAGTACGGCGAGCGCAATCAGGATGGTGAGCAGCCACTTGATCATCGGTGACGACACGATACACTCGCCCGCTTTGGCGGGAGTCCGAAGTGATCGATCTCTACACTTGGAGCACGCCCAACGGCCGCAAGGTCTCCATCATGCTGGAAGAATGCGCGCTGCCGTACCGCGTGCATCCGATCAACATCGGCAAGGGCGAGCAGTTCACGCCCGAGTTCCTCGCCCTCAACCCCAACAATCGCATCCCGGCGATCGTCGACCCCGACGGCCCGGACGGGCGGGCGCTGCCGCTCTTCGAATCGGGCGCCATCCTCATCTACCTGGCCGAGAAGACCGGGAAATTCATGCCGCGCACACCGCGCGGCCGCCTGATCGCGCTGCAGTGGCTCATGTTCCAGATGGGCGGCGTCGGGCCGATGTTCGGCCAGGCGCACCACTTCATCCGCAACAAGGAGCCGGTGCCCTACGGCATCAAGCGCTACACCGAGGAGACGCGGCGCCTGTATGGCGTGCTGCAGACGCGGCTGAATGAAGCCGAGTTCCTCGCCGACGAGTATTCAATCGCCGACATCGCCACCTTTCCGTGGGTGGCGCGCTTCGAATGGCACAAGGTGGAACTCGCCGACTTCCCGGCGGTGAAGCGCTGGTTCGACGTCATCGCCGCGCGGCCGGCAGTGCAGAAGGGGATGGCGGTGCCGACGCCGCCGTAAAGTGCCTTCGATTTAAGCCTTTAAATCCATCTCGTGTTTTTTTGGCCGGAAGATTCACCCGGCCAAAAAAACACGAGATCATAGAAAGGCAAACGCAGGCACCGCCTTCGCTCAGCGCTTCTTTGCGTACTTCGCCAAAAAAGCGTTGATCGCCTCCACCCGCAACTGCGGCTCGCCCGGCACCGGCTGCGTGCCTTCCACGCGATTCATCCACTGCATGTTCTCCTGCATGCGCGCCACCACCGCCCGCCACTCCACGGCCGTATGGCGCTTCGGGTCGGGCAGCACGTGGCACTGGTTGCAGGCGAGGCGGAACGGCTCGCCTGCCGCGGTGAACGCCTCCGGTATCTTTTTCGGGTCGAGCGGCTTCTGGCCGTGCTGGCGCAGGTAGGCAACGAGCTCGCGGGCCTCGTCGGCGCTCGGCGCCTTCACCCCGGCCATCATGTCGAACATCAGCCGGCCGTAGTTGCCCTTGCCCTCCATCCTGAGCACCATGCGCTCGACGACGTTCGGCCACTTGGCGGCGTGGTGCATCGCCGGGTTGGGGAGGTTGTGGCACTGCACGCAGTACTGCACGATGAGTCGCGCGCCGCGCGAGCGCGGCTCGGGCAGTTTCGCAGCCTCGAAGGTGGGTGGCAGGATGCGCTCGAGGAACGGGCCGTGCGGGCTTTGCGCCCAGCGCTTTTTCGCCTCGGCGATTTCGTCGGCGGCGGCGGCGAGCGGCAGGGCGAGGAGGACGAGGACGGCGAGCCGGCGCATGGGCCCTACAGCGTATGCGATCGCTCGCCGCTGGCAAAGCCGAGGAGCGGCTGGCGCACGCCCCGTCCCACCGCCAGCACCTTGAACAGCTCGCCCATCTCCGCGGGCGAAAGCAGTTTCTGCGCCTCCGCGGCAAGCGGCGCGTAGCGCGCGGCGTCGCCGGCGTCCTCGTCTCCGAGCAGCCCGGTGATGCCGCAGTTGACCAGGAACTGCGCCTGGTTGCAGTAGCCGAGGACCTCCAGCCCGCCCTCGCGCGCAGCGCGCGCGAGGGCAGTGAAATCGACGTGCGCAGTGATGTCCTGCAGGCCGGGATGGAAGAACACGTCGCCGTGCGCGCGATGGCGGTAGTGGCACATCAGCGTGCCCATGTTCCGCTGCGGATGGTAGAACTCGCGCTCGGGAAAGCCGTAGTCGATGACGATCAGCGCGCCGCGCTCGAGGCGCTGCGCGAGCAATTGCATCCAGGCGCGCGCCAACAGCGCGATCTCGCTCTCGTAGGGCACCGGAACGC
>JBDTMD010000385.1:0-3065 GCA_039934435.1 Burkholderiales bacterium | reverse complement strand
GCCCCAGAAGATTTCGAGGAAGTGCCCGTCGGGGTCGCGGAACTCGACCGCCACCTGGCAGCCGGCGCGGCGCCGGCCCTCGAAGTCGACCTTCACGTTCTGCTTTCGCAGGTGCTCGCGCGCGGCGAACACCTCGTCCAGGGTCGCAACCTCGAAAGCAAGATGGTGCAGCTCGCGCGCCGCGGGCGCGCTCTCGGCGCCGCCGACGAGGGCGACGCTATGGTGGTCGGCGTTGCAGCGCAGGAACACCATGCCGCCCTGCATCATGCTCTCCGGGTAGACGTCGGAGACGTGAAAGCCGAGCACGCCGGCATAGAAAGCCACCGAGCGCTCGAGATTCTTCACCTTGAGCACCACATGCCCGAGCTTGGCGATGCGAAACGGCAGCGGCGCCGCCGGTGCCGCGCGGCGCAGCGCGTCCGCGGCCGGGCTCCGCAGTCCTTCAAGATCGACGATACCGCGCGGCATGGACTCGCCTCCCCGGATTCACGGCAGTCTGGCATAAACCGATCTCCCTTATACTCAATTTCGAATAGCAGTTGCCCTCCGCCTTCGATCGCATTTCCGGACTCCGAATACGCCCATGAATGGAAAAGCGCAGCGCCGCGAAACCGCATTCGGGAAGGCGGCGTAGCCCATGCCCAGGATGAAAGGCGGCGAGCTGATCGCCGAATATCTGATCCAGCAGAAGGTGCCGTACATTTTCGGCATCTGCGGCCACGGCAACGTCGGCATCCTCGATCCGCTGCACGCGGTCAGCGACCGGCTCAAGCTGGTCTCGCCGCGCCACGAGCAGTGTGCAGGCCACATGGCCGACGGCTACTTTCGCGTCAAGCACCAGCCGGTGGCGACGCTGACCTCCACCGGCCCGGGCTCGGCCAACCTGATCATGTCGCTCGCCACCGCGCTTTCCGATTCGTCGGCGTTCCTGGCAATCACGTCGAACGTGCCCACGTCGCAGATGAACCGCGCGCCGTTCCAGGAGATCTACAAGCACAACCAGGCCGATTTCCCCTCGGTGATCCGGCCGGTGGTGAAGCGCGCGTTCCAGCCGACCCGCGTCGACATGCTGCCGCTCGCGCTGCGCCAGGGCTTCGACACCATGGTCACCGGCCGTCCCGGGCCGGTGAACATCGACGTCCCGTACAACGTCTACCAGGAGGAGGACGACGTCATCGTGCCGCCCGCCTCGCACGTCTTCGGCCAGCACCGGCCGGGCGCGTCCGACGCCGACGTCGCGGCGGCGCTGAATCTGGTCACCGATGCGATGCGCCCGGTGATCTTCATCGGTCACGGCGCGACGCTCTCGGAGGCCGGCCCGGAAATCAGCAGGCTGCAGCAGACCTACGGCATCCCGGTGATCACGTCGCCGAACGGCATGGGCTGCGTGCCGGCGGACGATCCGCTGACCCTCGGCTTCATCGGCAGAAACGGCGCCTATCCCGCGAATCAGGCCGGGCGCCACGCCGACCTCGTGATCACGATCGGCACGCGTTTCGACGACCGCTCGTCATCCAGTTGGACCCCGGGTTACTCGTGGAATTTCCCGAAGACCAGGCTGATCCACGTCGACCTCGATCCGCAGGAGCTCGGCCGCAACTACCCGCCGACGCTCGGCATCATCGCCGACGCCAAGGTGTTTACGGCGCAGCTGCTCCAGGCGCTTGGCCTGCGCGAGCAGCGCGGCTCCGCTTCGCTGCGCAAGCAGTACTCCGAGTGGCGCGCGGAAGTGGACGCGTGGCGCGCCGAATGGGAGGCGTTCGTGCGGCCGAACTTCGGCAAGCTCACTTCGCCGCTGCGGCCCGAGTACGTCGTGGATGCGATGCAAAAGGTCCTGCCCGACGACGCCATCCTCACCTGCGACTCGGGCGTGCACCACAACTGGTTCATGCAGTTCTGGCGTCCCAGGCGAACGCAAAGCATGCTGAACAGCTGGGGCTACTCGTCGATGGGCTTCGGCGTCTGCAGCGTGCTCGGCGCGCAGCTCGCGGCACCCGACCGGCCCTGCATCTCGGTGTGCGGCGACGGCGGCTTCTCGATGACGCCCTACGTCGTCGCCACCGCGATGGAATACGACCTGCCGTGCATCTGGCTGGTGTGGAACAACTTCAGCTGGGCGGCGATCCGCGACATCCAGGTCGGCATGTTCGGCGGCCGCGAGCACGGCACCGCCTTCTACCAGGGCGGCCAACAAGGCCAGAAGCAGGGCAAGCGCTACAACCCCGACTTTGCCGCCTGGGCGCGCGCCGGCGGCGCCGACGGCGTCACGATCACGAAGAGTGCAGACCTTTCGGGCGCGCTGCAACAGGCGATCAGGAACCGGCGCCCCTGCGTGCTCGACGTTCACGTCGACGCCGAAGTGCGGCCGCCTTCGACCGGTACCTGGGAGCTGCCGCCGACGCCGTTCAAGGAACCCGCCTTCGGCAAGCCGTGGGTGGCCTGAGATGGCCGAGCGCTATGACGTGGTGGTCGTCGGCGCCGGCAACGCCGCCTTTTGCGCGGCGCTCGCCGCGCGCGAGAAGGTGAGCAAGGTGCTGGTGCTGGAGCGCTCGGGCGAGGACGAGGCCGGCGGCAATTCGCGCTTCACCGCCGGCCTGATGCGCGTCGCCTACGCCGGGGTGGATGAACTGAAGCGGGCGCTGCCCGACCTTTCGGCCGAGGAGATCGCGCGCACCGACTTCGGCACCTACACCACGGACCAGTTCCTGGACGACATGGCGCGCGTCACCGAGTACCGTTGCGATCCCGACCTCACCGAGATCCTGGTCAAGCGCAGCCTCGACACGGTGGCCTGGATGCGCGGCAAGGGCGTGCGCTTCACCGCCGCGTGGGGCCGGCAGGCGTTCAACATCGGCGGCAAATTCAAGTTCTGGGGCGGTCTTACGGTGGAAGCGGTGGGCGGCGGCCCCGGCCTGGTCGAGTCGCTCACCAACGCGGCGAAAAAGAACGGCATCGAGGTGTGGTACGCGGCGCGCGTGACGGGCTTGATCGCGGACGACGCGGGCGTGAAGGGCGTGCGCGTGAAAAAAACGGGCAAGACGATCGAAGTGCGCGCGAAAAGCGTG
>JBDTMD010000384.1:0-3082 GCA_039934435.1 Burkholderiales bacterium | reverse complement strand
CGGCTGCACGATCACCCGTTCGATCAGCACGCCCAGCACGAAAGCCACCGCCACCGTGACGCCGAACGCCGCCCAGTACGGCATGCCGACCTGCATCAGACTCCAGGCGATGTAGGTCGAGAACATCGCCAGTTCGCCCTGTGCGAAGTTCACCAGGTGCGTGGCCTGGTAAATCATCACCAGCGCCAGCGCCAGGCTGGCGTAGATGCCGCCCGTCGCCAGCCCGGCGAGCACCTGTTGCAGGAAGGCTTCCATGGCGGCTTCCTCAGTAACCCAGGTAGGAGCGGCGCACGGCGTCGTTGCTCTTGATTTCGGCGGCCGTGCCGGAAAGCACCACGCGCCCGGTCTCGATGACGTAGGCGCGATCGGCGAGCTCGAGGGCCATCGCCGCGTTCTGCTCCACGACCAGCATGCTGACTTTCTCCTTGGCGTTGACGGTGCGCAGGATCTCGAACAGCTCGCGCACGATGAGCGGCGCCAGGCCGAACGAGGGCTCATCGAGCAGCATGAGCTTGGGGCGCAGCATGAGCGCACGCGACACGGCGAGCATCTGCTGCTCGCCGCCCGAGAGGGTGCCGGCCTGCTGCTCGCGGCGCTCCTGCAGGCGGGG
This sequence comes from Burkholderiales bacterium, assembly GCA_039934435.1. Classification (GTDB taxonomy): domain Bacteria; phylum Pseudomonadota; class Gammaproteobacteria; order Burkholderiales; family SG8-39; genus JAABQT01. Next base: position 2,472 of record JBDTMD010000384.1, on the reverse strand, counting down.
AAAGTAGCCGTAGACGCGCTCCAGGTCGGCCGCCACCGCGCCGTGGTCGCGGCGCGTGTAAGCGCCCATGCGCAGGTTTTCTTCGGTGGTGAGATTGACGAAGGTGCCGCGGCCGTCCGGCACGTGGGCGATGCCCTTTCTCACGATGTCCTCGGTCGCCTTGCCGTCGATGCGCTCGCCGGCGAACTTGACCTCGCCCTGCGTCTTCACCATGCCGCACAGCGCGCGCAGCGTCGTCGTCTTGCCGGCGCCGTTGGCGCCGAGCAGCGTTGTAATCGTGCCCTCCTCCATGGAAAAGCCGATGCCGTGCAGCACGCGCGTCGGGCCGTAGGACGCGTGCAGGTTCGAGACTTCGAGCAGCGCCGCCATCAGCCCGCGCCTCCCAGATAGGCCTGGATCACCTCGGGGTGCGCCTGCACCTCGGCGGGCGTGCCTTCGGCGATCTTGCGGCCGAAGTTGAGCGCCACGACGCGATCGGAGATGCTCATCACCAGGCTCATGTGGTGCTCGACCAGCAGCACCGTGAGGCTGAGGCGGTCGCGGATCTCCTGGATCAGGACGCCGAGATCACCCACCTCCTCGTGATTGAGGCCGCTCGCCGGCTCGTCGAGCAGCAGCAGCTTCGGCTCGCTCGCCAGCGCACGCGCCAGCTCGACGCGCTTGGCGGTGCCAAACGGCAGGTCGGCGACCCGCGCACCGGCGACTGCTTCCAGGCCGAGGAAGCGGATGAGCGATTTCGCCTTCTCAAGCGTTGCGCCTTCTTCTTGCGTCACCCATGGCAGGCGCAGGGCATTGACCAGGAAGCCGCTGCGCGTGCGGCAGTGATTCCCGACCATGACGTTTTCAAGCACGGTCATGGTGCGGAACAGCGCCAGGTTCTGGAAGGTCCGGCCGATGCCGCTCGCGGCAATGCCGTGCTTGGACGTCTTCAGCAGCGACGCGCCGTTGAACAGGATGTCGCCGCTGCCGCACTCGTACAGGCGCGACAGGCAATTGAACAGCGTCGTCTTGCCGGCGCCGTTCGGGCCGATCAGGCCGACGATGCGGCCGGCCTCGACGTCGAAACTGACGCCATCGAGCGCGACGATGCCGCCGAAGCGCACCCCGACGTCTTCCACGCGCAACAACGCCTTTGCAGCAGCCGGTTCGATTGCCCCCTCCTCGTGGTGGATCTGCCTCGCGGCGCCTCGACGGGCGCTTTCACCGCTCCGGCCGGATTGTCGGCCGATCTTTCGGAATCCGTCAAGAAAAGAGATGCCCGGGCGTTACTTCGGCATCTTGATCTTGCGGTCGAGGAACTCGTTGGTGTAGACGGACTTGACGTCGAACGGCTTCTCGATGCCGACATAGTCGCGCACCAGCTCGTAGTCGGCCTTCATGCGCCCGGGGTCGAGATAGCCCAGTGCCACGCTCTGCGAGAAGCGGTCGCTCATCAGGTCTTCCACCAGGCCCCAGTTGGTCAGCTCGTTGTCGAACTTGAGCGCGCCGTTGGCGTCGACCAGCGCCTGCACGCAGGGCTTGGGATCCGCGACGCACGCGGCGAAGGCGCGCTGCGTGACCCTGACGAATTTGCCGATCAATGCCTTGTGCTTCTTCAGGTACTCGGCGTTCACCACCACGGTATTGCCGTAGGGGTTGAGGCCGACGTCGCGCCAGGCGACGAAGCCCATGTCGTCGCCGAGCTCGCGCTTGAAGATGTGGTGGATGTTGTAGAAAGATGTGGTGACATCGATCGACTTCGCTTTCAGCGCCGAGAGCTTGGCGTTGGCGTCGATATTCACCCAGGTGACCGACTTCGGATCGACGCCGTTCGCCTTGGCGAGCGCCGGCCACATCGGGCGCGCGCCGTCGGCGGCCGGGTTGCCGATCTTCTTGCCGGCGAAATCCTTGATGCCGGTGATACCCGAGCTCTTCAACCAGTACAGCCCCTGCGGTGAGTTGGCGTAGACGTTGAACACGCCGACCATGTTGGCGCCGCGGCCCTTGGCGATGAGCACGTTGCCCATGTCGGCGAGGCCGATCGGGTTGGCACCCGCGCCCACCTTCTGCGCCGCCAGCATCGAGCCCTTGCCCGGCTCGAGGTTGAGATCGATGCCCTCCTTCGCATACCAGCCTTTTGCCTTGGCGAAGTAATAGGGCGCATGGTCACCGCCAGGGACCCAGTTGAGGATGAAATCGAGCTGCGTCAGTGCGGCAGCGGGGCCGGCCGCCGCGGCGAGGGCGGCAGCGAATGCCGCGACGAACAATTTGCGCATGGTCTCCTCCTGGGACACTAATGCGGCGATGGTATCGGCGCGATTTTGCAGCGTCAATGGCTGGACCCGGTTAACCGTCCGGTTAAAATTTGGCGATGGCCCTGCACTACTCGCAGCTGCCACCCGACGCGCTCGAGCTCCTGCGGCGCGGCACGGTGATCCCGGCCCACCCGCTGGCGCTCGGCGCCGGACGCCGGCTGGACGTGCGGCGCCAGCG
>JBDTMD010000383.1:0-3085 GCA_039934435.1 Burkholderiales bacterium | reverse complement strand
CGCGCGGCCCAGCACCGCAACCTCCATGAACTGGTACAGCACTGCCGCGGTCGGCGCATGCAGCAGCGTGCCGAGGACCGGGTAGCGGATCACCGGACGATCGCTTTCCGGAATGGCGATGAACTGCGGCGAGCCGGGCCGGCCGAGGTCGGCGAGCGGCACGCGGTAGATCTTCGCCACTTCGGCGGGATTGGGCGCGAGGCGCGCGCCGTCCGCCACCCACGCGACCAGCGGCGTGATCAGGTAGCCCGAGCGCGTCGGGTATTCGTCGAGCACGCCGAGGAAATCGCGCGGCGCGAGCTCGAGGCCGATTTCCTCGCGCGCTTCGCGCCGCGCCGCCTCGAGCGGCGCCTCGCCGCCGTCGATGCGCCCGCCGGGCAGCGCGTACTGGCCCGCATGCGTGCTCAACCGCTCGGCGCGCCGCGTGAGAAGGAACGCGGCCTCGCCGTGCCCGCCGTCCGTGACGAGGACACATACCGCGGCCCGCGTGAGCGCATGGGGCGCGGGCGGCGCGGGCGCGTGCCGCGCCAGGTTCGTCGCCAGCCGCGCGCGCAGGGCTGCATCGAATGCAACCGGCTTCAAGGCGCGCTCCGCGCGCGCCCCGAGGCGAGCGTCACGCCGGCGAGGATCAGCGCCACGCCGGCGAAGTGGAACCAGTGCGGCCGCTCGCCGAGGAACAGCGCCGCCAGCCCGACCGAGATCGCCGGCATCAGGTGCATCGTCACCCCGGCGCGCGCCGCGCCGAGGCGCGTCACGACGTAGCTCCAGCCGGCATAGGCGAGCAGCAGGGAGCCGAACGCCGAATAGAGCACCGCCGCCGCGCCGGCGCCGTTCAACGCCAGGCGCATGCCGACGAAGTACTCGGCGGCGACCCACGGCGCCATGAACACGAGCCCGAGCGCGCACACCATGGCGATGAACTCCAGCACGTCGAGGGGGTCGCGCCGCAGCCGCAGGAACACGGTGTAGCTGGCCCAGAACGCCATCGACAGCAGCGCGCAGAAATCGCCGATGTTGAAAGTGAGGCGCGCGACTTCGCCGCGCATGCCGATCAGCACCACGCCGCACAGCGAGACCACGACGCCCGTCCACTGGCGCGTGCCGATGGCCTCGCCGAGCACCGGCGCGGCCAGCAGGACGATGAAGATCGGCGCAGTGGAAAGGTAGAGCGTGGCGCTGGTCGCGGTCGTGTAGTGCAGCCCGAGCCATTGCAGCGCCAGGTGGATGCCGCCGCCGGTGAAGCCGAGCAGCCATAGCACGCGCCAGTCGCGGCGCGTGAATCGGGGCAGCTTCGCCGCCAGGCCGCGCCACACGAACGGCGCCAGCACCAGCGCGACCAGGGCCAGCCGGCTGGCGGTGGCGATTCCCGGCGAAATGTCGTCGCGCACCGCACGCGCCACGATCCAGTTCCCCGACCACAGGACGAGCGTGGCCAGCAGGACGGCCCAGGCGGTGAAACGCATAGGCGCCGATTATCGCCTGCGTGCTATAAAAGGCGCCCATGTCGTTCGTCACCTGCGCCGGCCATTCGCTGGAATACGAGTGGCTCGACGCCGCCGAGCCGGGCAAGCCGACGCTGGTCTTCCTGCACGAAGGCCTGGGCTCGATGCGCCAGTGGCGCGACTTTCCGCTGCAGCTGGTGAAGGCGACCGGCTGCCGCGCGCTGCTCTACAGCCGTTACGGCTACGGCCAGTCCGACGTTCTGGCCGAGCCGCGCGTCGGCGTGCGCTTCATGCACCGCGAGGCGCTCGAAGTGCTGCCGCGGCTGCTGGCGGCGCTGCGCGTCGCGCGCCCGGTGCTCGTCGGGCATTCGGATGGCGCCTCGATCGCGCTGATTTACGCCGGCGCCGGCCACACGGTGCGCGCGCTCGCGCTGATGGCGCCGCACGTGTTCGTCGAGCCGATCTGCGTCGACAGCATCCGCAAGGCGAGCGCGGCGTTCGAGTCGAGCGGCCTTGCGGGGCGCCTCGGCAAGTACCACCGCGACCCCGTCAAGACGTTTCACCTTTGGGCCGACGTCTGGCTCGACCCGGAATTCCTGAAATGGAACCTCGAGGAGTACCTGCCCGGCATCGCCTGCCCGGTGCTGGCGATCCAGGGCGAGGACGACGAGTACGGCACGATGGCGCAGCTCGAGGCGATCCGGCGCGGGGTGCGCGGAGACTTCGAAGCGCTGGCGCTGCCGGCGTGCGGGCACGCGCCGTTTCGCGACCAGCCGCAGGCGACGCTTGCGGCGCTGACGAGGTTCGTCGATGAGCACTGCCACTGACGCGCTGCGCCAGGACGTGAGGGTGATCGGCCTGGTCGCGCTCGCCCACGGCATGTCGCACTTCTTCCAGATCGCCACCGCGGTGCTGTTCCCGCTGATCAAGGACGACCTTGGCGTCAGCTACACGGCGCTCGGCGCCACCGTGGCCGTCTACTACACGGTGTCGGGCATCTGCCAGACGCTCGCCGGCTTTGCCGTCGACCGCTTCGGGGCGCGCCGCGTACTGTTTGCCGGACTGGCGCTCGCCGTCACCGGGGCGTTGCTCGCCGGGCTGGCGCACAGTTTCCCGATGCTGGTCGTCGCCGCGGCGGTCGGCGGCCTCGGCAACAGCGTGTTTCATCCGGTGGACTTTTCCATCCTGAACGCGCGTGTCACCGTCAACCGGCTCGGCTATGCCTTCAGCTGGCACGGCATCGCCGGCTACCTCGGTTACGCGGTGGCCCCCGCCTATGGTATTGCCATGGCATCGGCCTTCGGCTGGCGGGGAGCGCTGCTCGGCGCGGCGGCGATCGGCGCCGCGGTCGTGGTCGTGCTGGCCCTGCAGCGCGACATGCTGCACGTGGAGCCTGCGGACACGCGCCGCCCAAGCGCCGGACTTGGCGCCGACCTGCGCGTGCTGGCGCAGCTTCCGGTGCTGATGGTGTTCGGCTATTTCGTCATGCTCGGCGTGGCGTTCATCGCCATGCAGACCTTCGGCATCGCCACCATGATGTCCTTGTACGGCGCGAATGCCGCGCTCGCCTCGGCCGCGCTCACCGCGTACCTGGTGGGCGGCGCGACCGGCATCTTCTGCGGCGGTTTTGTCGCGGTGCGCGC
>JBDTMD010000382.1:0-3098 GCA_039934435.1 Burkholderiales bacterium | reverse complement strand
TCAGTAGCACTAACTTGATCGTCCCGGCCAGCCTTCTCTGCTCACTAATGTCGGCGGGCACCCCGACTATTCCCGCCTCTCCTGTCGGGTCGATTCGAGGGTCCTGCGGCGGGCGCGCGGTGTACGAACCAGGGCACTGACCGCAGATTGATTCCCAGTCGCGATCGGCGGAAGGCATGACGGGTCAGCGAGCGACGGTGCCAGAATTCAAGCATCGCTATTGCGGCGAACCGGCCGCGGGCGGCACCCGAGCTTCGGCCCCCGCGCGAATCAGGCGTTGTAGCCCATCACCGCCTTGGTCTCGAGGAAGTCGTGAAAACCGTGTGCGCCCCACTCGCGCCCATTGCCGGACTGTTTGTAACCGCCAAACGGGGCCGCGAGATCCACACCGCTGCCGTTGAGATGCACCATGCCCGTGCGCAACTGCGAGGCCACCTTGCGCGCACGCTCGATATTCGAGGAGGTCACATAGCCAGAGAGCCCGTAGACCGTGTCATTGGCGATACGCACCGCCTCGGCCTCGTCCTTGTACGGCAGGATCGACAGCACCGGTCCGAAGATCTCCTCGCGCGCGATGGTCATCGCGTTGGTCACGTTGGCAAACACCGTCGGCTTGACGTAATAGCCGGTCTCCAGCCCCTCGGGCTTGCCGGTGCCGCCACAGACCAGTTCGGCGCCTTCGTCGATGCCCGCCTGTATCAGCTTCTGGATCTTGTTGAATTGCAGTTCGCTGACCACCGGGCCCATCGTGGTGCCCTCGGCGTCCGGTGCACCCACCCTGACCTTCGCGGCAGCGGCGCGCGCAATCTCGATAACTTCCGCCAGCCGCGATTCGGGCACCAGCATGCGCGTCGGCGCGTTGCAGGACTGGCCGCTGTTGCTGAAGCAGCCGATCACGTCGCGCGTGACAGCCTTGCCGAAATCCGCATCGTCCAACAGGATATTGGCGGATTTTCCGCCGAGTTCCTGGCACACGCGCTTGACGGTATCCGCAGCATTCTTTGCCACCAGGATGCCGGCACGCGTCGAACCGGTAAACGAAACCATGTCGACTTCGGGGTGCGAGGCGAGCGCGCTTCCCACACCGGGGCCGTCGCCATTGACCAGGTTGAATACGCCCGGTGGAACACCGGCCTCGTGCAGCACCTCGGTCAGCAGGTAGGCATCGAGCGGTGCGATCTCGCTCGGCTTCAGCACCATCGTGCAACCCGCCGCCAGCGCCGGCGCCACCTTGCACGCGATCTGATTGGCGGGCCAGTTCCACGGCGTGATAAAGGCGCACACACCCACCGGCTCACGGAACACGCGGGTCTTGCCGAGATCTTCCTCGAACTGGAAGCCCTTGAGGATTTCCAGCGCCGTGCCGAAGTGCGCGACCACCATCGCGGCCTGCGCATTGGTCGCGAGCGCCATCGGCGCACCCATCTCGGCGGAAATCGCAGCCGCGAATTCGCCATAGCGCGCCTTGTAGCCCTCGATGATGCGCTCGAGCAGCGCGATGCGCTCCTCGCGCGTGGTTTGCGAAAAGCTCGCGAAGGCCGCGCGTGCTGCCTTGCAGGCCTTGTCGGCATCGGCCGCACCGCCGATCGAGATGGTCGCGATCGCTTGTTCCGTGGCCGGGTTAATGACTTCCAGGGGGCGCGGCTCGACCGGATCGACCCACTGACCGTTGATATAGAACTTCTCGTAGCTTTTCATTGTTGAATGTCCTCTGAAGATGCTGCAGCAGGCGCTTCACCAGGCTCATCAGTGGAGCGGCGTCCTCGACGCCCCGCTCTATCGCGGGGCGCCTGAACCGGAAGCTCCAGCGGCCGGAAGCGTGAGAGCGACCAGCGACGTGTTCGCGCCGCCCCCCGTTGCAAACACGATGTACTGCTTCCCCTTGTGCATGAAGGTCATCGGCGGCGCGCTGGTCTTCGACGGGATCGGCAACGCTGCCAGCTGCTTGCCGGTCGCCTTGTCGACAGCGTACAGCTGCGGCTCCACTTTGGGCGGGCCGCCGCTTCGCCCGGTGCCGTAGATTACCCTCATTCGTGATGCAGGAGACGCTGCAGTTCGCCGGCGCGCATCTCCTCACGTCGCTGCTTGCGTTCAATCTCGGGGTAGAGGCTGGGCAGATCCTCGTGCTGCTGATGCTGATTCCAGCGCTGCACCTCCTGTTCACCCGGGTGGTGCGCGAACGCCTGGGCACGATCGTGCTCTCTGCCCTGGTGGCGCACGTCGCCTGGCACTGGATGGCCGATCGCGCAGCGCTTTGCGGTTGACGATGCACGGTGTATTCGAGCCTTCGTTGGTCCTCACGCTGATCCGCGTGTCACTCGTTGCCGTGAGCATCGCCGCGCTCGTCTGGCTCGCACATCGCGGCTACGTCCTTACTCAAACCAGAGCGGCTTCTGACAGACCTGGGTCTGCTGGACCTGCCCCACCAGCGTTGCGCGAAGAAGAGTGAAGCGATCAAGGCGCTTCGGCCAGTCGAGTCAGCCGACCGCCCAGGAAGGTGAACGCACGCCCGGTCGCACCAATTGCGCTGGGAGCGTCAGCTCGCATTGGCCCACTCCCCCTTCGGCGGGAGCTCATCGAGTGATGTTATCTGCGTCGCTCATCATTTTTCACAGTCCGCTCACGACTTCCCGGCGCTCCGGCCGTATCCTGCGGCCACGATGAAGAAGATTCTCGCCGTGCTGCTGTCGGTGCTGATGGCCTCGTGTGTCGTGATCTCGCGGCGAGTAGAGGTGAAATCGGTCAGCACCCGTGCTCCCGTCAAGGTCACCAGTGCGGTGAAAGCGCACCTCAAGGACGGTTCAACCGTTCTCTACCCGTACGGGATCGTCGTGACCGCGACCGAGCTGATCGGGCGCGGCACTCACTACGACGTGACCCTGAGGAAAGAGACGTACATCGAGAGCGTTCCCCTCGACCAGGTGCTTGGGATGGAGAGCTACCGCGGCCGCGTCAACGGGGCGGAAACATTCATCGTCACGTCGCTCGCCACCGTCGCCGGCGCGTTCGCCACCGCCGCACTCGCGGTTGCGATCTTCGGATCCTGCCCCACGGTCTACTCCGCCGATGGCGTCGAAGAGGCGGAGCTGTTCTCCAGC
>JBDTMD010000381.1:0-3098 GCA_039934435.1 Burkholderiales bacterium | reverse complement strand
GCGCACGATCCTTTCCGACGGTGCTTCCAAAACCTGGGCCATGACCGGGTGGCGCATCGGCTTCACCGCCAACCCCGAGCTCGCGCCCGTATTCACGCGCTGGATCACCAACACCGAGTCCTGCGCCTCGCAGATCTCGCAGTGGGCGGCGCTCGAAGCGATTACCGGACCGCAGGACGCCGCCGCGCGCATGCGCGCGAGTTTCCTCGAGCGCCGCAACCTCATTGTCGGGTTGCTGAACAATGTTCCGGGGGTGACCTGCCGCAATCCGGGCGGCGCGTTCTACGCCTGGCCGAACGTGACCGAGGCGTGCAAACGGATCGGCGTGGCCGACTCGGAAGAGTTCAGGAAACGGCTGCTGAACGAGCCCGGCGTCGCGGTACTGGCCGACATCCACTTCGGCGCGCGCGTCCCCGGCGAGGGCCAGCACGTACGCTTTTCCTACGCCGCGTCGAAACCTGCCATCGAGCAGGGCGTGGCGCGCATGGCCGAGTTCATCGCCAAGAATACCCGCAAAGCCGCATGAGCCGTTGGCGGCCAAGCGTCACCGTCGCTGCGGTGATCGAGCGCGACGGGCGTTTCCTGTTCGTCGAGGAAGTCGCCGACGGCCGGCGCGTGCTCAATCAGCCCGCCGGCCACCTCGACCCGGGAGAATCCCTTGCGCAGGCGGTGGCACGCGAGGCGCTGGAGGAGACCGCGCACCGTTTCACGCCCACGGCGCTGGTCGGCATCTACCGCTGGCGCTACGACAAGGAGGACGTCACCTTCCTGCGCTTTGCCTTCCACGGCCGCCTCGAGGGCGTCGAGCAGGGGCGGGCGCTCGACAAGGAGATCATCGCGCTCGCCTGGCTGAGCCCCGCCGAACTTGCGGCGCGCCGCGCCGAGCACCGCTCGCCGCTGGTGCAGCAGTGCGTCGACGATTACCTCGCCGGGCGGAGCTTTCCGCTCGAGATCCTGTCCAAGCCGTATGCGTGAAAAGGTCGTGGTCGGCATGTCCGGCGGGGTCGACTCCTCGGTGGCGGCGCTGCTGCTGAAACGCGCCGGCCACGAGGTCGTCGGCCTGTTCATGAAGAACTGGGAGGACGATGACGACGACGCGTACTGCTCGACGCGCCAGGATCTGATCGACGCGGCTGCCGCAGCGGACGTGATCGGCGTGGAGCTGGAAGCGGTGAATTTTGCCGACGCGTACCGCGAGCGCGTGTTTGCCAGTTTTCTCGCCGAGTACGCGGCGGGCCGTACGCCCAATCCCGATGTGCTGTGCAACGCCGAGATCAAGTTCCGTGCGTTCCTCGACCATGCGCTGCGCATGGGCGCCAGCCGCATCGCCACCGGGCACTATGCGCGCCTGCGCGAGCGGGACGGGAAAATGGAACTGCTGCGAGGCACGGACGGCGCCAAAGACCAGAGCTATTTCCTGCACCGGCTGACGCAGGCGCAACTCGCGCGCGTCCTGTTTCCGGTCGGCGACCTGAACAAGTCCGAGGTACGGCGGCTGGCGGCCGAAGCCGGATTGCCCAATCACGCCAAGAAGGATTCCACCGGCATCTGCTTCATCGGCGAGCGGCCGTTTCGCGAGTTTCTCAACCGCTACCTGCCGAAGTCCCCGGGCCCGATGGTCACCGCGGAGGGCCGGCGCGTCGGCGAGCACATCGGGCTCGCCTTTTACACCATTGGCCAGCGCAAGGGCATCGGCCTGGGCGGCGCCGGCGAGCCCTGGTACGTCGCGAAAAAGCGCATCGACGCCAACGAGCTGGTCGTCGTGCAGGGGCACGATCACCCCCTGCTCATGCGCTCGTCGCTGCGGGGGCTGGACGCAAACTGGGTTCTGCAAGCGCCCATGCGTGGCGCGACGCACGCCGCCAAAACCCGTTATCGCCAGGCCGACGCCGCCTGCACGGTGACCAGCATTGCGACGCATGATTTGGCGGTGGATTTTCCGCAGCCGCAGCGCGCCGTGACCCCGGGCCAGTCCGTCGTGCTGTACGACGGCGAAGTTTGCCTGGGCGGCGCTGTGATTGCCTAAGCGGAGGGGACGGTATCGGCGAACGCCGGCCGTTCCATCAGCTTGTCGTAGTGCCTGGCGAGTTCCTTGTAGCCGGCGCGCCAGTCGATGCCGGCGGGCTTCCTGAAGCCGATCCATCCCAGGCAGCAACCGAGCGCGATGTCGGCGAGCGTGTAGCGCTCACCCTGGCACCAGGGCTGCGCGCCGAGATCCGACTGCAGCTGCGCCAGGCCGCGCTGCACGCGCGAGGCCTGCTTGGCGACCCAGGCAGCGCTCTGCTCGGCCGCAGGGCGCAGCGACTCGTAGCGGATGAGCAGGCCCGCGTCGAGCACGCCATCGGCGAGCGCCTCCCAGCGGCGCACCGCGATGCGCTCGCGGTTGTCCTTCGGGATCAGGCGGCTGTTCGCCGTCATATTGTCGAGAAACTCGACGATGACGCGCGAATCGTAGATCGCCGTGCCGTCGTCCAGCACCAGCGTCGGGATCTTGCCGAGCGGGTTGTGGGCGTTAACCGGGTTGTCCTGCGGCTGCACGTCCACCCGCTCGATATCGCAGTCGATGCGCTTTTCCGCGAGGACGATTCGCACCTTGCGCGAGTAGGGGCTGGCCGGCGCGGAGAGCAGTTTCATGGCGGGCGCGAATTATAGCGCCGGCCGGGCGCTTGGCCGACAATCAGCAGCCGCGCGCCGGCACCGACCTGGAACACCGGTCGCGGCCCGAGCGGCAGGTGCGGCGCGCAGACCCGGCAGGTCCGCGCCTCCTTGATAAGGGCACGCAGCATGCCCATCTATAATAAGCGCCATGCCTTCTCCGCTCGCCGCGCTGTCGCCGCTCGACGGACGGTACGAAAGGTCCGCCGATCCGCTGCGGCCCTATTTCAGCGAGGCGGCCCTGATCCGCCACCGCGTCCTGATCGAGCTCGAATGGCTGAAGGCGCTGGCCGCCGAGCGGCGCATCCGCGAGCTCAAGCCCTTCTCCCGCGCCACGCGCCTCGCGCTCGACCGGTTGGTCGCCGGCTTCAGCGACAAGGACGCCACCCACATCAAGAACATCGAGGCCGAGACCAACCACGACGTCAAGGCGATCGAGTACT
>JBDTMD010000380.1:0-3105 GCA_039934435.1 Burkholderiales bacterium | reverse complement strand
TCAGAAATTGAAACGAACCGAGGTGCTGACGACCGTACGGTCGAAGTCGTTCAGCACGACGTTGGAGCTGTTGTTCGTGTGCGCGGCCTGCACCACCAGCGTGGTGCCGGAGCGCCACAGGTAGCTCAGGCCCAGATTCACGTCAGCCTGCTTGTCCTCGCGGGTCACCAGGAACAGCGGCTCGGTACCGCCGTACTTGCGCCGCTCGTAGGACGCCGATGCGAACAGCGACCACCCGCCGCCGAGACGCCACTGGCCGCCGAGCCGAACGCCGACAGGCTTGTGGCCCAGGTGGGGGAAAGCCTCATTCACCACTTTCTCCTCGCCGCCATACAGGCTCGCGAAAATGGCCGGCGAGTACTCGCCGCTGAAGACCTGCGCATAAGCGATGCCGATGATGCTGCGGTCGGCATCGCGCACTGGCTGTGTTGCATAGCGCAGTTCGGCCAGCTGGCCAAACAAGGTCGCCTGCGTACGCTCGTCGAAGCTGTGCTGCCACTGCCCGACAATGCCCGACGTCGAGCGGTATTTGCGCGCGTCCACGCCAAAATACTGTCCTTGCGCGCCGACGGTAAAGGCGTTCAATCCGCGCGTGAAGCGGACGCCAAAGCTGCCATCGATCGTGTCGGTGTCGAAGGTCGACTCGGCGAGGTTCTTGCGCAGGACGGCTGAAACACCGCCGACCAGCGACCAGGACAAATCCAGTTTGCGCGTGAAATTGAAGCCCGCGCCAATATTGAAGAAACGATCGTCCTGCCGGGTGAGCGAGGGCGACAGCGCAAAGGCGGCCGCCCCGAGCGCGGGAATCGCGATGCTCGACGTCCCGGTGGCGCTATTGACGTTGGTGTCGTAGCCAAAGGTGGCCTCCAGGTAGTGGTCGAGCCGAGTGGTTTCCGCGGCGGCGATCGCCGACAGGAAGCGGTCGATCGTGGCACGTACCTCGTTCGGTACCTGCCGCGAGCGCACCGCCTCGAATTCGCGTTTGGCCGCCTCGCGCTCGCCCATTGCCAGGTAGGCGCGCGCAATCTCGGCGCGCGCCTGGAGGTTGTCCGGTTGCTGCGCGAGCACGCGCTCGAGCGCAAAAACCGCACGTTCCGGAGCGCCCGCGTCCAAGGCGGCGAGACCCAACAAGTAGTCGAAGTCCGGATCTCCGGCGCGCTGCGGTTCCAGTGGCTGCAGGAGCTTGTAAGCGCCTGCGGCGTCGCCGCGCTGAATCAGGGCTTTGGCTCGGTCAGTGACCGCGTCGGCCGCCGCGTGCAGGGCAAAACAGCACAGAAGTACGGCAAGAACTGCGCGGCTGATGAAGTGCTGCATGACGGAGCCCCCCCGGGCAGAACTTCCGGCGCAGTCTAGCAGCGGGTCCTCCGCAACGCCAGCCGCCCGCCTCAACCCTCGAAGAACTCTTTTACTTTTTCGTACCACGACTTGCCGCGCGGATTGTGGCGCGCAACGTCCTGGTCGCTGATGCCTTCGAATTCCTTCAACAGTTCCTTCTGGCGCGTGGTGAGATTGACCGGTGTCTCCACCGCTACGTGGCAGAACAGGTCGCCGGCCACCTGGCTGCGCACGCCCTTGATGCCCTTGCCGCGCAGGCGGAAGGTCTTGCCGGTCTGGCTCTCGGCGGGCACGCGAATGCGCGCCGACCCGTCCAGCGTGGGGATCTCGATTTCGCCGCCGAGCGCGGCGGTGGTGATGGAGATCGGCATTTCGCAATGCAGGTCGTCATGGTCGCGCTGGAACACCGGGTGCGGCTTGATGTGCACTTGCACGTAAAGGTCGCCCGCCGGACCGCCGTTCACGCCGGGCTCGCCTTCGCTGGACAGGCGCACCCGGTCGCCCTCGTCGACGCCCGCCGGTATCTTCACCGACAGCGTTTTCTGATGCTTGATGCGCCCGCTGCCGCCGCACGTGGCGCAGGGATTGGGAATGATCTTGCCGGCGCCGTGGCAGCGCGGGCAGGTCTGCGCAATCGAGAACGGTCCTTGCGAGACGCGCACCTGCCCGGCGCCGCGGCAGGTCGGACAGGTCTGCGGCTGACTGCCGGCCTTGGCGCCGCTGCCGTTGCAGGTTTCGCAGGCGGCCATGGTCGGGATGCGGATGCGCGTCTCGAAGCCGTGCGCCGCCTGCTCGAGCGTGATCTCGAGGTTGTAGCGCAGGTCGGCACCGCGGAACACGTTGGAGCGGCCGCCGCGCCCGCCGCCGAAGATGTCGCCGAAGATGTCATTGAAGATGTCGCCGAATCCGGCGAAGCCGCCGGCGGCGCCGGCCGCGCCCATGCCCGACTGGGGATCGACGCCGGCGTGGCCGAACTGATCGTAGGCCGCGCGTTTCTGAGCGTCCGAAAGAATCTCGTAGGCGTGCTGCGCTTCCTTGAAGTGGTCCTCGGCTCTGGGATTGTCGGGATTGCGGTCCGGGTGCCACTTCATGGCGAGCTTGCGGTACGCCTTGCGGATGTCATCCGTCGACGCGTCCCGGTTGACGCCCAGCACTTCGTAGAAATCTCGTTTCGCCATGTGCTTTCCCAGACAGCAAAACGGGCGGCGCGCCTGCGCGCTCCGCCCGGCTACCGCCGTTTGTTTCCTGCGATCAACCCGTCTTCTTGTCCTTCACTTCGGTGAACTCGGCGTCGACGACGTCGCCTTCGGCCTTCTTGGCGTCGCCGCCGCTGCCCGCCGGCTGTGCCGCCTGCGCCTCGGCCTGCGCCGCCTTCTGGCTCTCGGCGTACATCTTCTCGCCGAGTTTTTGCGAGGCCTTGGCCAGCGCCTCGGCCTTGGCCTCGATCTCGGCCTTGGCCTCGGACTTGAGCACGCCCTCGGCGTCCTTCAGCGCGGCTTCGATCTTCTCCTTCTCGCCGGCGTCCAGCTTGTCGCCGTACTCCTGCATCGACTTCTTCACCGAGTGCACCAGCGCTTCGCAGGCATTGCGCGCGTTGACCAGCTCGAGCGCCTTGCGGTCGTCCTCGGCGTGCGCCTCGGCGTCTTTCACCATGCGCTGGATCTCGGCCTCGTTCAGGCCCGAGCTTGCCTGGATCTTGATCTTGTTCTCCTTGCCGGTGGCCTTGTCCTTGGCCGACACGTGCAGGATGCCGTTGGCGTCGATGTCGAA
>JBDTMD010000379.1:0-3109 GCA_039934435.1 Burkholderiales bacterium | reverse complement strand
CCTCGCGCAGCTGGGCGAGCGTCGCGGGGTGGCCATTGATGAAGCTGCGCGAGCGCCCGCCGCGCTCCAGCGTGCGCCGCAGGATCAGGCTGCCGGGGTCGCCCTGCAACTCGCGCTCGGCGAGCCAGGCGGCGCTCGGCGAGCCCGGCGCGAGTTCGAACTCGGCCGACAGTTCGGCGCGCTCCGCGCCTTCGCGCACCAGTGCGCTGTCGGCGCGGCCGCCGACCAGAAGCTCGAGCGCGTCCACCAGGATCGACTTGCCGGCGCCGGTTTCGCCGGTGAGTACGGTGTAGCCGGGCCCCGGCTCCAGCTCGACGCTCTCGGCAATGACGTAGTCGCGAACCGACAGTACCCGCAGCATGACGGCTCAGTCCTGCTCCGCGCCCCTTTCGGCGGCCTCGCTCCAGGAAAGTTTCTCGCGCAGCATGGCGAAGTAGCTGTAGCCCGGCGGGTGCACGAAGCGGATGGCGTCGGCCGAGCGCTTGAGTATCAGCCGGTCGCCTTGCGCCAGCTCCGTGAGCGCAAAACCGTCAAAATGCGCGCGCGCGTCCACGGCGCGCAGCAGCGCGATCTCGATGACGCTGCGGTCGCTGACGCTCACCGGCCGCGCCGAAAGCACGTGCGGATTGAGCGGCACCAGCGCAAACGCCGAGACGCCCGGCTGCAGGATCGGGCCCTGCGCCGACAGCGCATAGGCGGTCGAGCCCGTCGGCGTCGCCACGATCAGGCCGTCGGCTCGCAATGCGTACACGTATTCGCCGTCGATGCGCACTTCGACTTCGATCAGGCGCCCCTGCGTGCCCTTGCCGACCACGGCCTCATTCAGCGCCACGGTGTGCAGAACGCTCGCCGCGCCACGCATGATTTCGGCATCGAGCAGCGCGCGCTCCTCAATGCTGTAGCGTCCGTCGAGGATCGCGCCGACCGAAGCCTCCATGTCCTGAAGCGCGATGTCGGTCATGAACCCGACCCGGCCCTGGTTGATGCCGGCGAGCGGCACCTTGTGCCGCGCGAGGCTTCTCGCCGCCGCGAGCATGGTGCCATCGCCGCCCATCACCATCGCCAGGTCGGCGAAGGCGCCGATGCCGTCGTAATCCAGCGCGTCCTCGCCGTCGCTGATGCGCTTGGCGGTTTCACGCTCGACGCGCACTTCGCAGTCGCGCTGGCGCAGGAACTGCCGCAGGGCGAGCAGCGATCCGGCGATTTCCGGCGTGTGCTTGCCGATCAGCGCGACGCGGGAGAATGCCGGCTTTGGCATCGGCGCATTCTAACCGCATGTGTAGAATGCAGCGCATGCTCGACAAGCGCGCACAGAGCCTTCTGAAGACGCTGATTGAGCGCTATATCGCCGAAGGGCAGCCGGTCGGCTCGCGCACGCTTTCCCGGCACTCGAGCCTTGACCTGTCGCCGGCCACCATCCGCAACGTCATGTCCGACCTCGAGGAGCTCGGCTTCATCGCGAGCCCGCATACTTCCGCCGGCCGCGTGCCCACGCCCGCCGGCTACCGCTTCTTTGTCGACACGCTGCTGGTGGTGAAGCCGCTCGGCTCGGGCGAGCAGCGCCAGCTCGAGGACCAACTGCACCCCGACAACCCGCAGCGCGCCATCCAGTCGGCCTCGCAGCTGCTGTCGCAGCTGACCCAGTTCGCCGGCGTGGTGATGACGCCGCGGCGCCGGGCACTGACTTTCCGCCAGATCGAGTTCCTGCGCCTGTCCGAGAAGCGCGTGCTGCTGATCGTCGTGACGCAGGATGGCGACGTGCAGAACCGGGTGTTGTTTACGGAACGCGACTACTCGCCCTCGGAGCTGGTGTCGGCGGCGAACTACATCAATCAGAATTACTCCGGGCACAGCTTCGAGGACGTGCGCCAGCGCCTGGCGCAGGAGCTGCACGAGATCAAGCAGGACATGGTGCAGCTGATGAGCGCCGCGGTCGAAGCCGGCAACCGCGCCATGGAGGAAGGCAACGAACCGTACGTCATTTCCGGCGAGCGCAACCTGCTGACGGCGCAGGACCTGTCGCACGATTTGCGGCGCCTGCGCCAGCTGTTCGAGCTGTTCGAGCACAAGACCACGCTGCTGCAGATCCTGGATCTGTCGCTGCGCGGCCAGGGCGTGCAGGTGTTCATCGGCGGCGAATCGGGCGTCAACGCGCCCGAGGACGTGAGCGTGGTCACCGCGCCGTACATGGTGGACGGCGAGGTGGTCGGCACGGTCGGCGTCATCGGCCCCTCGCGCATGGCGTACGACCGCGTGGTTCCCGTCGTCGACGTCACCGCCAAGCTCCTGTCGAGCGCCCTGTCCAAGCTCTGAACGGCATCCTTCTCGTCAACCTGGGAACGCCGGCCGCACCGACGCCGCAGGCGGTGCGCGCCTATCTCGCCGAATTTCTTTCCGATCCGCGCGTGGTCGAGCTGCCGCGCTGGCTGTGGCTGCCGGTCCTGCATGGATTGGTCCTGCGCAAGCGACCAGCCGAGTCGGCGAAGAAGTACGCGAAAGTATGGACCGCAGCGGGCTCGCCGCTGGCGGTGCACACCGCGCGCCAGGCGGACCTGCTGCGCGCAGCCACCCGACTGCCGGTGGAGTACGCGATGCGCTACGGCGATCCGGGCATCGCGTCGGCCTTGCGCAAGTTGCCTGCCGATCCGCGCATCGTTCCGCTCTATCCGCAGTACGCACGCAGCACGACCGAATCGATTCGCGATGTGGTGGGCCCGAAGGCGGATTTTGTCGAGCAGTTCCACGCGCATCCGGGCTACATCGTCGCGCTCGCCGCGCTGGTGGCGGAAATTCCGGACGTACTGGTGATGAGCTTTCACGGCCTGCCGCAGCGCGCCGTGGCGCGCGGCGACCCGTACCGCGCGCAGTGCGAGCGCACCGCGCAGCTTCTGGCCGCGGCCCTGCGGTTGCGGCCGGACCAGTACCGCGTCACGTTCCAGTCGCGCTTCGGTCCGGCGCGCTGGCTGCAGCCCTACACCTCGGACGTCCTCGCCGAGCTGGGCGCCGCGCGCACGCGCCGCGTGCACGTGCTGTGTCCCGGATTCGTTGCCGACTGCCTGGAAACGCTGGAAGAGATCGCCATCGAAGGGCGGCAGATCTTCGTCGCTGC
>JBDTMD010000378.1:0-3110 GCA_039934435.1 Burkholderiales bacterium | reverse complement strand
CGAGATGCACTCGGCGCATGGCTACCTCCTGCACCAGTTCCTGTCGCCCAACTCCAACAAGCGCAGCGACCGCTACGGCGGCAGCCTCGAGAACCGCATGCGCGCGCCGCTGGAGATCGCCGCGGCGTTGCGCGAGGCGTGGCCCAAAGACCGCGCGCTTGGGGCGCGCATCACGGCGAGCGAATGGGCGCCCGGCGGCTTCGAGGCGCAGGATGCGGCAACGTACGCCAAAGCGCTGAAGACGATCGGCTTCGATTACGTCTGCGTCTCGAGCGGCGGCAATGTGCCGCAACAGAAGATCAAGGTGGTGCCCGGCTATCAGGTGGGATTCGCGGAGACGGTGAAGCGCGGCGCGCAGCTGCCGGTGATGGCGGTGGGCATGATCGTAGAGCCGCAACAGGCCGAGGCCATCCTCGCCGCCGGCCAGGCCGACATGGTGGCGCTGGCGCGCGGCATGCTCGACGATCCACGCTGGGTGTGGCACGCGGCGGAACGATTCGGAATGAAGCTCGACTTGCCGCCGCAGTACCGGCGCGCGTCCTACGAGCAGTGGCCGGGGGCGGAGCTGGCGCGGCCGAAACAGCCCGCCTAGGCGAATACCGCTTCGACCGCGTCCCGGTCGAAGCGGTATTCGTGGTTGCACATTTCGTTCTTCACCACGACTTCGCCTTTTTCAGCCAGAATCGACTCGACCTCGGGCCGGCCCAGGCTGCGCAGCACGCGCTCGACGCTCGCCGGGTTCCACGGGCAGTGGTACTCGACCGGGTACAGGCGGAACACGCGCAGCAGCTCCTCGTGAAACAGCTTCACCAGCAGGTCGTAGGGCTGGGCGTTCACCGTCTCGGCGAGCGTTAGCGTCGAAGCCAGTGTGGTCACGCGGTTCCAGCCATCGGCATCCTTGTCGTCCGCGCCCGGCAGCTTCTCGAGCAGCAGGCCGCATAGCGCAGCTTCGCTCGCCCGCAGGTGCAGAAACGCCTCGCGCTGCTCGGAGCGCCGCAGGTAGTTCTCGAACACTTCGGCCATCGAGCCGCCTTCGAGCGGCACCAGGCTCTGGTAGATCTGGCCGCTGGCATTGTCTTCGTAGCTGACGGTGAGCTTGCCTTCGCCCAGCTCGGGCGCCTCGCCCGCGTAATGCGCCATGCCGCGCACCTTGAGCTCGGAGGTGCAGTCCGCAACCAGCAGTTTCAGCGGTCCCGAGCCCTGCGCTTGCAGCGTGACGCGGCCGGCGCCTTTCTGGCCCGCGCCTAGCAGCACCGCGAGCGCGGTACCGTGGCCCAGGGTTTCGGCAATGCGCTCCGGGTAGCCGCGGCCCTCCAGCATTTGCGTCCAGGCGTCGGTGAGGCAGACCAGACGGCCGCGAATCGCCAGGCGCTCGAACAGGAACCGCTGCACGTAGTCGGTCTGCACCGCACCGATTCTAGCGCTCTCAGTCGAGCGTGCGGCGGTAGAGCGTGAGGCCGATTCCGATCACCGCCAGCATGAAGACGAGGATCGGCCACAGCTGCGGCCATAAATCCAGCAGCCCGTTGCCTTTCAGCATGATGCCGCGTACGAGGAGCAGGAAGTGCGTGAGCGGCAGGAACGACCCGAGCCACTGCGCCCACTCGGGCATGCCGCGGAACGGAAACATGAACCCCGAGAGCAGGATCGAGGGCAGGAAAAAGAAGAATGTCATCTGCATCGCCTGCAGCTGGTTGCGCGCAATGGTGGAGAAGGTGATACCGAGCGAGAGGTTGGCGGCGATGAACAGCGACACCACGAAATAAAGGAGCAGGGGATTGCCCAGCATCGGCACTTCAAAAAGAAGCAGCGCCGCAGCGAGGATCAGCGTCACCTGGATCAGGCCGATCAGGATGTAGGGCACGATCTTGCCGGTCATCACCTCGAGCGGCAGCGCCGGCGTGGACAGCAGGTTCTCGAAAGTGCCGCGTTCGCGCTCGCGCGTCATGGCGAGCCCGGTCATCAGCACCATGGTCATGGTGAGGATCGTGCCGATGAGTCCCGGGACGATGTTGTATGCGGTGACCCCCTCGGGGTTGTAGCGCCGGTGGATGCGCACGTCGAAGGGCGGGGCGCGCGGCGCGAGCTCGGCGAGCGGGCCCGCCAGGTCACGCGCGAGCGCCGTGTTCGAGAGCTGGCCCAGCGCAGCGACCGCGTTGCCGACGGCGGCGGGGTCCGAGGCGTCCGCCTCGACCAGCAGCACCGCGCGCTCGCCGCGCACCAGCTTCCTGCCGAAGTTCTCCGGGATGGTGACGGCGAACTGCACGCGGCCGTGCGCCAGCAGGTCGTCGATCTCGGCTTCGCTGGCGGCGAAGTGCTCGATGCGAAAGTAGCCGCTGGTCTGCATCGCCGCCAGGATGCTGCGCGAGTAGGGGCCGGAATCGGCGGCGAGCACCACCGTCGGCAGGCGCTTTGGATCGGCGTTGATGGCGTAGCCGAACAGGATCAGCTGCATCACCGGGATGCCGATGATCATGCCGAAGGTCAGGCGGTCGCGCTTGAGCTGGATGAACTCCTTGACGATGATGGCGATCCAGCGCGACCAGGAAAAGACCTGCCGGGTCATTGCGGCTCGCCGCCATTCTTCGGCATCAGGTGGATGAAGACGTCCTCGAGCGTCGGTTCGGTGCGCCGCCAGGCGAGCTTCGGATCATCGCGAAACGGCGCGATCGCGCGCTCGAGCGCGGCCGCGTCCTCGCCGGTGACGTGCAGCGTGTTGCCGAACGCCGTGACGTGCGAGACGCCGTCCAGGCCGTGCAGCTTCGGCGCCAGCAGCGCGAGCGGCGCCGGCGGCCCCGACACCGCCCAGGTCGAGAGCCGCACCCGGTGCAGGACCTCGTCCGGCGTGCCGGTTGTGAGCAGGCTGCCGTAGGCGATGTAGGCGAGGCGGTGGCAGCGCTCGGCCTCGTCCATGTAGTGCGTGGACACCAGCACCGAGATGCCGCCGGCGGCGAGCTTGTGGATTTCTTCCCAGAAATCGCGCCGCGCCTGCGGGTCGACGCCCGCGGTGGGCTCGTCCAGCAGCAGCAGCTTCGGATCGTGCAGCAGGCAGGCGGCGAGCGCCAGGCGCTGCTTCCAGCCGCCCGAGAGCTCGCCGGCGAGCTGGTCGC
>JBDTMD010000377.1:0-3113 GCA_039934435.1 Burkholderiales bacterium | reverse complement strand
CCCCCCACCGCCCGGCCGCAGCGAGCGCTCGAACTCGCGCAGCTCGTCGAGGATCGGCATGTACTTCGACTGCCAGTTGAGGTCGGCCTGCCCGCCGGCGATCGACTCGACCCAGCGCTCGCACACCGCCGGCTGCGGGCCGAGCGCGCCGAAGATGTCGTTCAGCGTCCGGTTCGCCTGCTCGACGAACAGGTCGTGGGTCTGCGCGTGGAAGTCCTCGCCCGCCCGCGGGCCGTGCTTTTTCTCCACTGCGATGCGCGCAGCGACCAGGTAGCTCTCGGCGGCGAGCACGTGCTCGGCGTTCTTCGAACGCCACGTTTCGAGCGCCGCATCAGGATCCTGCTTTAGCCGGCCCTTGAATTTCCCGCAGTTCTTCACCAGGTTGCGAACCACCAGGGCGTGGGTGACGGCGTAGCCGGCGGCCTCGGTGCGCGCCGGGCTCACTTCGAGCGCGCCGCCGGCGGCGGCGACGATCGCCGCGGCGAGGAGCAGGCTGCTCAAGCGGACAGGAACGCGCGCTGTGCGGCGAAGCCCTCGCTGGGCTTCCTGGCGAAGCCGCTCTTCGCGAACTGGTGCAACGAGCCGATGGCGTAGCGCAGCAGCGTGGCCGCGTGCGAGCCGGCGTCACTGTCGGCCGCGGCGCGCAGCGCCTGCTTCAGGGTCGCCTCGAAGCGGTCGAAGAACTGGTTCATGCGCGCCTGCAGCCGCTCGTGCTCGCCGACCAGCGCGGCGCCGGTCATGACGCGCACCATGCCCGGGTTCTTCTCGGCGAAGGCGAGCAGCATCTCGAGCAGGCGGTCGGCCTGCTTGCGGCCGTCGCCCTCGTCGGCGGTGATCTTGTTGGCGAGCGTGAACACGGAGTTCTCGATGAACTCGATCAGGCCCTCGTACATCTGCGCCTTCGAGGCGAAGTGGCGGTAGAGCGCGGCTTCCGAGACGTCGAGCTTCGCCGCCAGCGCCGCGGTGGTGATCTTTCCCCAGCGCGGCGCCTCGAGCATCTGGGCAAGCGCCTTGAGGATTTCCAGCCTGCGCTCGCCTTTGGCCCGGGGCATGAAAAGATTCTACTAGTGCGAGTAGCGGAAGACGAGTCCCGGCAGCTGCGTCACCGAAGACACGCGCAAATCGACATAAGGCACGCTGCGCTTCTCCCGGCTGACCCAGACCGTCGCCATGCCCAGACGCTTTGCAGTGCGCAAATTCTCCAGCATGTCGTCCACCAGCGCGCAGCGCCGGGGGTCGAGGTTGTGGCGCCTGAGCAGCAGCCGGAACCCGGCGAGCGCCGGCTTGCCGCGAAAGCGCGTGCTCTCGATCGTGTACACGGCGTCGAAAAAGCGCGCGACGCCGAGCGCGCGCAGCACGTCCTCGACGTAGCGGCGCGGGGCGTTGGAGAAGATGAGCTTGCGCCCGGGCAGGCGCGCGAGCGCGTGGCGCACCGCCGCTTCGTGCACCACCATGTCGGCGAGCTCGGGAAACTGGTGTGTCGCGGCCAGAAACTCGCGCGGATCGGTGCCGTGGTGGCGCATCAGGCCGTTCATGGTGGTGCCGTAGCGCTGCCAGAAGCCGCGGCGCATGTCGTTCGCACCCTGGGCGTCGATGTCGAAACGGCGCATCAGGTAGGCGTTGATCTGGTCGTGCATCGACGGAAAGATGTGCACCTGCGCGTCGTGCAGTGTGTTGTCCAGATCGAAGATCCACACCCGCCTCGAGGGCGGCAGGCCCACGAGGCGCACGCGGCTATTTGCTCTTGATGAGCGTGCCGACGCCCTGGTCGGTCATCACTTCCAGGAGCAGCGCGTGCGGCACGCGGCCGTCGATGACGTGCACGCTCTTCACGCCGTTCCTCGCGGCATCGAGCGCCGAGCCGATCTTGGGCAGCATGCCGCCCGAGATCACGCCCTTGGCGACCAGATCGTCGAAACGCTTGGGCGTGAGCCCGGTGAGCAGCTTGCCGTCCTTGTCGAGCACGCCCGGCGTGTTGGTGAGTACCACCAGCTTCTCGGCGCGCAGGATCTCGGCGAGCTTGCCCGCCACCAGGTCGGCGTTGATGTTGTAGGTGGTGCCGTCGACGCCGGTGCCGATCGGCGCCACCACCGGGATGAAGCCGCCCTGCTCGAGCGCCGAGATGATCGACGGGTCGATGGACTCGATCTCGCCGACGTGGCCGAGGTCGACCGCGGCGTTCTCCTTGCCCGGCAGCCGCATCTTGCGCGCGCGGATGAACGCGCCGTCCTGGCCCGTGAGCCCGACCGCCTTGCCGCCGGCCTGGTTGATGAGCTCGACCACCTCCTTGTTGACCTGCCCGCCGAGCACCATCTCCACCACGTCCATGGTCTCGCGGTCGGTGACGCGCATGCCCTGCACGAACTCGCCCTTCTTGCCGAGCTTGGCGAGCATCTGCTCGATCTGCGGCCCGCCGCCGTGCACCACCACCGGGTTCATGCCGACCAGCTTGAGCAGCGCGACGTCGCGCGCGAAGCCCGTCTTCAGCGCTTCGTCGGTCATGGCGTTGCCGCCGTATTTCACGACGATGGTCTTGCCGTGGAAGCGCTGGATGTAGGGCAGCGCCTCGGCGAGGATGCGCGCCTTGAGGGCAGCGTCCGTCTGCGTTTCAGAGGGCGCGTTCATGGTGCGACGATTCTACAAACAAAAAAGGGCCGGCGCTTGCGCGCCGGCCCCTTTGCCTGCTGCTCGCGTAATTACTGGATCGTGATCTGCTTGCGCGCGGCCGCGGCCTTCTTCGGCAGCGTGAGTTCCAGCACGCCGTCGCGGACCTTCGCCTCGACCTTGGCTTCGTCGAGTTCCTGCGGCAGGGTGAAGCTGCGCGTCGCCTTGCCGTAGACGCGCTCGACGTGCAGCACGCGCTCGTCCTTGCCGGCCTCGCGCTCCTGCTTCACTTCGGCTTCCAGCGTCACCTGCGCGCCGTCGACGCTGACGTGGATGTCTTCCTTCTTCACGCCCGGCACCTCGGCGGTGACCAGGTAGGCGCCGTTCTTCTCGGCCACGTCCACCTTCATGCGCGGAGCGACGGCCTCGCGCCCCTCGTAGGCGAGCGGGCGCACCAGGAAGCCCTTGAACAGGTCGTCGACCAGCTCGTTGAACGGATCAAAACGGGT
>JBDTMD010000376.1:0-3124 GCA_039934435.1 Burkholderiales bacterium | reverse complement strand
GACCAGCGCTGGGTGCGCTGGCTCGAAGTGTTCGGCCATGCGGTGCAGCTGCACCTGACGCCGCTGTCGTGCGCGGCGCTGTTTCGGCGCCAGCTGGAAGACGCGCCGCGCGCCTGGATCTTCACCTCGGCGACGCTCGCCGTCGGCGGCGACTTCTCGCACTACCAGCGCGAGATGGGGCTGGAGCGGACCGCGGCGCGCAGCTGGCCGAGCCCTTACGATTTCGCCAACCAGGCGCTGCTCTACGTGCCGCGCGCGATGCCCGAAGACCCGAACGATCCCGGCTTCACCGAGGCCGTGGTCAACGCCGCGCTGCCGGTGATCGAGGCGAGCCGCGGGCGCGCGTTCCTGCTCTTTACGACGCTGCGCGCGCTGCGCCGCGCGCATGAGCTGCTGCGCGACAAGCTCGACTACCCGCTGCTCGTGCAGGGCACGGGCTCGCGCAGCGAATTGCTCGCGCGTTTCAGGAGCCTCGGCAACGCCGTGCTGCTGGGCAGCGCGTCGTTCCGCGAGGGCGTCGACGTGCGCGGCGAAGCGCTGTCGGTGGTGGTGATCGACAAGCTGCCGTTCGCGCCGCCCGACGACCCGGTGCTCGCCGCGCGCATCGACGCGCTGCGCGCCGCCGGCGGCAACCCGTTCACCGAGTTCCAGCTGCCGCAGGCGATCCTGCTGCTCAAGCAGGGCGCCGGGCGGCTGATCCGCGACGACACGGACCGCGGCGTGCTGATGCTGTGCGATCCGCGCCTGTACTCGCGGCCCTACGGGCGCCTGGTGCGCGCCAGCCTGCCGCCGATGAAGCCGACGCGCGAATTGGCCGAGGTGCGCGCGTTCTTCGCTAGAATCGACGCATGAAGATCCTGATTACCGGCGGCGGCGGCTTTCTCGGCTTCCGGCTCGCCAAGACGC
The DNA here is from genome assembly GCA_039934435.1 of Burkholderiales bacterium. Lineage (GTDB taxonomy): Bacteria > Pseudomonadota > Gammaproteobacteria > Burkholderiales > SG8-39 > JAABQT01. The sequence goes on along the minus strand of JBDTMD010000376.1, from coordinate 2,218 downwards.
TGCTCGCGCGCGGCAAGCTCGACGGCAAGCCGATCGACTCGATCACGCTCCTCGACGGCGCCTTCCCGCCGGCGGCAGCGACCGAGCCGCGGCTGAAAGCGGTCAGCGGCGACATCTCGGACCCGAAGGCGATCGCCGCGGTCTGCCCGGCGGACACCGACGCCGTGTTCCACCTCGCCGCGGTGGTGAGCGGCGCCGCCGAGGCCGATTTCGACCTCGGCATGCGCGTCAACCTGCTCGGCACGCAGCTGCTCCTGGCGCAGATGCGAAAGTGCACGAAGCCGCCGCGCCTGGTCTACACCAGCTCGGTGGCGGCGTTCGGCGGCGAGCTGCCGGCGGTGCTTGACGATTCGACCATCGCCAACCCGCAGACCTCGTACGGCGCGCAGAAGGTGATCGGCGAGTACCTGGTGAGCGATTATTCGAGGAAGGGCTTCGTTGACGGGCGGTCGCTGCGCCTGCCGACGATCGTGGTGCGCGCCGGCAAGCCGAACGCTGCCGCGTCCTCGTTCGCGAGCGGCATCCTGCGCGAACCGCTGAACGGCGTGGTGTCGGAATGCCCCGTCGCACCGGAGACCGGGGTCTGGCTGCTGTCGCCGGGGCGCGTGGTCGAAGCCTTCATCCATGCCTGCGAGCTGCCGGCCGCGGCCTGGGGCACGCAGCGCTGGCTGAACCTGCCGGGCATCACGGCGAGCGTCGCGCAGATGATCGCGGCGCTGAACAAGGTGGCGGGCGACAAGGTCGCCGCCCGCGTCACTTACAAGCCCGACGCGCGCATCCAGGCGATCGTCAAGACCTGGCCGGTGAACTTCCGCACGCCGAGAGCTCTGGCGATGGGATTCAAGGCCGACGCCGACGTGGCATCGATCATCCGCGACTACATCAGGGACGAGAACATCAAACTCTAAAGACGACGCCGGTCTACCGATCGGCGCGGGAAGGAGACCATGACGATACGAAAGACGGCAGGAAAGTCATCTTCGACCAAGGTGTCCGTGAAGCAAGTACCCGCCAGGAAAGCGCCCGCGGCAAAGGCGCTGCCCGCAGGGGTCGGCGCGCCGGTATCGCGCGAAGAACGCTGGCGCATGGTGGCGGAAGCCGCCTATTACCGCGCGCGGCAGCGCAATTTCGCCGGCGGCGACGAAAGGGCCGACTGGCTGGACGCGGAACGCCAGGTCGACGAGCAGCTGGCGCGCGAAGGCCGCACGCCGGCCGCGGGATGAACCGGCTTACCAGTCCGGGTCCCAGATCCGCCACCACGACACGTCGCGTTTCACCGGGCCCTTGAAGTAGGGGCTGTCGGGAAAATTGCGGCGTATGACGCGCTCGGCGTCGGCGCGCAGGTCCTTGAGGCCGAGCGCCTCGTAGGCGCGCATCAGGACGAACAGCGCCTCCTCGATGGCCGGTGCCTGCGGATAGTTCGACACCGCGGCCTGCGCGCGGTTGGCCGCAGCGACGTACGCACCGCGCTTCATGTAGTAGCGCGCCACGTAAACCTCGTGCCGCGCGAGCGAGTTCACCAGGTAGCGCATGCGCGCCGCCGAGTCCTCGGCGTACTTCGATTCCGGAAAGCGCGTCACCACCTCGCGGAAGGCGGCGTAGGCTTCGCGCGCCGCCTTCGGGTCGCGCTCGGCGAGGTCCGGGTCGGACAGGATCGCGAACAGGCCCTGGTTCTCGGTGAAATTGATCAGGCCCTTCAGGTAGTACGCGTAATCGAGGGCGTCGTGGTTCGGGTAGAGCTTGATGAAGCGCTCGATGGCGGCGATGGCCGCGGCGCGCTCGTCGTACTTCCAGTGTGCCCAGGCGACGTCGAGCTGCGCCTGCTGCGCGAAGCGCCCGTAGGGAAAGCGCGCCTCGAGCTTCTCCAGGTACTTGATGGCCTTCTGCCAGTCGCGCTCCTTCATCGCGTCGCGCGCCTCGCCGTACAGGCGCTCGACCGTCCAGCCGGCGGTCTCGTCGGGCGCTTCCTGCGGCCCGCTGCAGCCCGCCAGCGCCAGCGCCAGCGCGGCGGCGGCGAGCAGAGCAAGTACACTTGTTCGCATGGGTCGCGATTATACGGACGGCGGCAGGGGCGAAAGCGACAACGCCGACTGGGACGCGAGCTTCGTCGCGCCGATGAGCGCCGAGGCGCCGCGCGCGCTCGCCGGCCTGCGCCTGGACCAGGCCCTGGCGCGCATGTTCCCGCAGTACTCGCGCAGCCGGCTGCAGGCCTGGCTGG